>NZ_RZOI01001220.1:0-909 GCF_004022645.1 Mesorhizobium sp. M4A.F.Ca.ET.020.02.1.1
GGCCAAGGCTCTTGAAGAAGACCCCCTGGCGCCGCACCTGGCTGCGCGTGAGCAGGCGCCAGCGCGGGCCGCCGGCGATGTCGAGCGCAAAATTGAATGTCTTGGCCAGGTCGACGGCGCGGTTGAGGTTCTTGCCGGCGCGGGCGACGCCGGCGAGGAACAGCAGGCGGTCATTCCTTGTCGCCGAGAGCCGGTAGTCGTCGACCGGAAAACCGTTGTAGACAAAGGTCTGGCGGCCATGGTTGCGGGCGTGGCTGGCGCTGACGAAGTTCCAGTTCGGTTGCGGCCGCGATTGTCCCGGAAGATAGCCGTGCTCGGTATTGAGAGCTGGAAACGGCACATCGAGGAACCAGCTGTTGAAGTGGACGATGTCGGTGTCCGTGGGAATAGCGGCCCGGCATTCCGCCTTCGAAGCCGCCTGCCGCACCTCGCAATGCGGATGGCTGGAGCCGGCGGCGGCGACAAGGACCACGCTGTGCCCGAGGCGGGCGAGTTCCGTCGCCAGCCAGTCGACCTGCCGCTCGGTGCCGCCATAACCAGCGCAGGGGATCGCCCCATCCACCACCAGTGTTATGCGCATCAGACCGGCCCACCGCCGCGCCATGTCGCCGCCCCGACTTTCAGCGGTGAGCGCGGATGCAGCAGAAGCAGCGCCGTCAGCAGGCTGCTGACGATACCGATCGCGGCGATTAGGACAGCGTCGAAACCGGTCCAGCCGGGGCCTTCTAGCGGCCTGGCGTTGAACAGGGCGAAGGAATTGTAGCTCTGCTGGTGCGAGATCAGCAGGAAGCCGGTCAGATTGTTGCCGAGATGGGCGCCAAGGGCCACTCCCAGATTGCCGGTCGCATAGACAAGGAGCGTCAGCACGAGCGCGAAGCTGGCGATCGAGACCAGCACGCAGGCATTGAT
>NZ_RZOI01001221.1:0-908 GCF_004022645.1 Mesorhizobium sp. M4A.F.Ca.ET.020.02.1.1
GCACCGCCAGCATCAGCGAAAAGCCGAGCACGCCGCCGAAGAAGACCGACAGGAAGCGCGCGTAATTGTCGATGACGAAATCCGGTGTGTAGAAGCCGGACGGATTGCGCTTGAAGAAGCTCACCGCGATCATCGTCGAGAATGGCACGACAAAGAAGATGATGAGCATCAGGCCCGGAAAGAAGAGCGGCGTGTAGTCGGCTACCGACTTGGGAGCTTCGCGTCTCATGAGCCGAGCACCACGCAGCTTTCCGGCGGCAGCACGATGCCGACCTTGGCGCCGACCGGCGCGTCGTGCCGCTCGCGCGGCGTCGTCACCGCGACGATGCTGGTTCCGCCCACCTCGATGAAGGTCTCGATCGTGCCGCCGAGGTCGCGCACGAAGCTCACCTCGCCGGTGAGGCCGGCACCGCCAGGGTCGCCAAGATGCACGTCCTCGGGACGGATCGACACAGAAGCTTTGCGCAACCCCGCCGGCATGGCGAGGCCCGGAATGGCGGTGCCGAGGATGGTGGTGCGCCCGGCGCTGTCGACCTCGGCCGGCAACAGGTTGGTGATGCCGATGAAGTCGGCGACGAAGGCGTCGGCCGGCTTGCGGTAGATCTCGATTGGCGGCGCCGCCTGCAATATCTTGCCGTGGCCCATGACGACGACCAGATCGGCCATGGTCATCGCCTCGCGCTGGTCGTGGGTGACGACGATGGTGGTGATACCGAGCCGCTGCTGCAGCTGGCGCAGTTCCACCTGCATCGCCTCACGTAATTTGGCGTCTAGCGCCGACAGCGGCTCGTCGAGCAGGAACAGTTTCGGCGACAGGGCGAGCGCGCGGGCAATCGCCACGCGCTGGCGCTGGCCGCCCGAAAGCTTGGCAACGGGCCGGTCTGCGAAGCCCGCCAGATGGATCAGCG
>NZ_RZOI01001222.1:0-907 GCF_004022645.1 Mesorhizobium sp. M4A.F.Ca.ET.020.02.1.1
CCCGGCGAGCGCCGACATCGCCCCGGCGCGCTTCTCGCGGCCGCCGACCGCCATATGCGTCGCCTCGTCGGCGCCGAGGATGGCGAGCGCATGCTCCAGCGCTTCGAGCTTGTGGCCGAGGTCGTCGAGTTTCTGAAAGGACATGGCGGCTCCGGTCTGGTCAGCTATCGAATTGGACGGCGCGAAAAGATACCAACGCGCCAGCCTTGGCAACCCTGCCGCGCAGGGTGCTCAAACCATCTTGCGCGGACGAGCCCGCGCGTGATCAATGCTGGCAGCGAAAGCGGAGGGGGAAAATGATCGGCAACATACTGGTCGCTCTGGTGGCGCTGATCCACTGCTTCATCGTCTATCTGGAGATGGTGCTGTGGGATACGCCGCAGGGCCACAAGGCATTCAGGCTGACGCCGGATTTTGCCAAGGCATCCAAGGTGCTGGCCGCTAATCAGGGGCTCTACAACGGGTTCCTCGCCGCCGGCCTGGTCTGGGGGCTCTACCTCGGCGCGGCCGGCTTCCAGGTCAGGATGTTCTTCCTGATCTGCGTCGCCATCGCGGGCCTCTACGGCGCGGCGACCGTCGGCAGGAAGATCCTGTTCATCCAGACCGTGCCGGCCGCGCTTGGCATCATCGCGCTCTGGCTGGGCTGGTAAAAAGGACGCCCTTGGGACGGAGTTCCCTCGGGCGCCAGGTGTCCCTTCCTCGGGTCGAGCGATCAGCCGTTGGGATAGTGCCCGCCGTCCGCGCCGTCGCCCATCAGGAAGCCGGCCCCGGTGTCGATGCGAAGCGCCTGGTCAACATCGTCGAGACGGCGCAGCAAATCATGATACTGCGCTGCCGGTATCCTGCCATGATCCGCGGCGGCCGTTTTCGCGGCGGCCTGGCTGATCTGGGCGGCGCGCATGCGCAA
>NZ_RZOI01001223.1:0-905 GCF_004022645.1 Mesorhizobium sp. M4A.F.Ca.ET.020.02.1.1
CCAATACCACCAGCGCGCCATAGGCGGCAAAACCGAAGATCTGCGGCAGGATGCGCGGCACCACCGAGCCGCGCATGATGAAGAACAGATGCAGGAAGCGCGGACGCGGGCGGACGATCATCAAAACCCCCAGACGGACCGGCTCCGGTCCCGATCCCGTCCATTGTGCTATGCAACGGCAAAGCAAGCTCGGTCGACAGCGACATTTCCGTGTCGCCCGGGCAGGCACTACCGGCGCTCATCCGGCCGGTCTAAGGACGAGGCGGCGGGCTCGCGAGACTGGCAGCCGCGCGCCGCCGAGGGAGGAAAAATGACCGGCGAAACCGATCTGCAAAAATTGTTGGCGTCGATGACGCCGCGACTGCTTCCCGATGTCCACGTCTTCGCGACGCTGGCGCCGGGCGCGACCATGCCGGATGGCCTCGATCCGGTCATGAGCTTTCGCGAGCAGGAAGGCCTTACGCTGATCGTGAAGGAGGACCAGTCGAGAGCGGTCGGCATCGACGGCATCTTCCGCTGCCGGATGATCACGCTGAACATCCACTCCTCGCTGGAAGCCGTCGGATTCCTCGCCGCCATCACCACGCGGTTGGCAGGGGCTGGCATGGGCGTCAATCCGGTCTCGGCCTTTTACCACGACCATCTGTTCGTCCCGGCGGATCGGGCCGAGGAAGCGATGGCGATGTTGATGGAATTGGCGGAGCAAAATCGGTTGTGATGCCGGCTCTCCACCGCCTGCTTGAGATGCCGGTGCCGCCCCTCATCCCCCTGCCGGGACCTTCTCCCCGTGAACGGGGAGAAGGAAGCTACCCGGCCGAAGGCCGAGCCCGCGACCGCGGGCCGCCGGTCGTCCGGCGCCCCCCCCGCGGAGGGCCCGCCGCGGCAGCGGCGGTGCGGCCCGCGAG
>NZ_RZOI01001224.1:0-905 GCF_004022645.1 Mesorhizobium sp. M4A.F.Ca.ET.020.02.1.1
GATCTACACGGGGCGGCAGACCGAAATCCTCGAAGGCCTGAAGAAGACCGCGCGTGAACGCGGGCTGTGGAACTTCTGGCTGACCGGCTCCGAGTGCGGTTATGGTCTCTCCACGGTCGAATACGCCTATCTGGCGGAGGAGATGGGCAAGGCGCATCTCGGAGCCGAGACCTTCAACTGCTCGGCGCCCGACACCGGCAATATGGAAGTGCTGGAGCGCTACGGCTCGGCGGAGCACAAGCAACAATGGCTGGAGCCGCTGCTCGACGGCAGGATCCGCTCGGCCTATCTGATGACCGAGCCGGACGTCGCCTCGTCCGACGCCACCAACATTTCGATGCGCTGCGAGCGGCGCGGCGACGATTATGTGCTAAACGGCGAGAAATGGTGGGCGTCCGGCGCCGGCGATCCGCGCTGCGCCATCTATATCGTCATGGTCAGGACAGGTTCCGGCGATGACCCTCGGCATCGCCAACATTCGATGATCCTGGTGCCTTCCGATGCGAAGGGCGTGACCAAGCTGCGGGCCATGCAGGTCTATGGCGACGACGATGCGCCGCACGGCCACATGCATCTCAGGTTCGACAATGTGCTCGTGCCGGCGTCGAACCTGATCCTCGGCGAGGGCAGGGGTTTCGAGATCGCACAGGGGCGGCTGGGACCGGGCCGCATCCATCACTGCATGCGCGCCATCGGCCAGGCCGAGATGGCGCTGGAGATGCTGTGCCAGCGCTCGGTGCGCCGCGAGGCCTTCGGACAGCCCCTGGCGAAACTCGGCGCCAATTTCGACATCATCGCGGAATGCCGCATGGAGATCGAGATGGCGAGACTGCTCTGCCTCAAGGCGGCATGGATGATCGACCAGGGCGATGCCCGCGCTGCCGCGCCCTGGATCAGCCAGATCA
>NZ_RZOI01001225.1:0-904 GCF_004022645.1 Mesorhizobium sp. M4A.F.Ca.ET.020.02.1.1
GCTGCAGGCCTGCGTGACCTTCCCCGAGGCCTTCTCGGTGGTCGGCACGGCGATGACCGAGTTCCTCGGCGGCTTGAGCGGCAGCGTGCACCTGACCAGCGCCTCGCGCAACCTGGTGGAGGAGATGGCGCATTGGGGCGACGTCCGCTCGAGCGTCAACCAGTTCGCGCCGGAGGACTGCTGGGCGCTGCGGCGTGGCCAGGAGCATGTCGCCGGCCCGGGCATGCTGACGCCGCGCTGCGCCCACATCACCGAGAACGGCAAGAAGGGCTATGTCTGCATGCCGCTGGCGGCGCAAGGCGAGACGCTGGGCATCCTGCATCTGTGCGAGCCGAACGCAGCCGAAAAGCCGCAATGGCTGGCCGAGCGGCAGCAGATCCTGCGCGGCGTCGTCGACACGCTGGCGCTGGCGCTGGCCAATCTGCGCCTGCGCGAGACGCTCAGGCAGCAATCGATCCGCGATCCGAACACCGGCCTGTTCAACCGGCGCTATCTGGAGGAAACCAGCAGCCGCGAACTCAGGCGCATGGAGCGCTCGAGCCAGCCGCTGGCGATCATCATGCTCGACGTCGACCACTTCAAGCAGTTCAACGACACGTTCGGCCACGAAGCCGGCGACCTCGTGCTGAAGCAGGTCGCCGCAACGCTCATCGAGCATGCCCGCGACAGCGATGTCGTGTCGCGCTATGGCGGTGAGGAATTCGCGCTGGTCATGCCGGGAGCATCGCTCGAAGAGGGCGCCCAGCGCGCCGAGGCGCTGCGCCAGGCGATCAAGCAGCTGCATCTGGCGCATCGCGGCCGCACGCTCGGCACCGTGACGGCCTCATTCGGCGTCGCCGCCTATCCCGAGCATGGCGCGGGCTGGGCCGAGCTCACCAACGCGGCCGACCACGCGCAATACGAT
>NZ_RZOI01001226.1:0-896 GCF_004022645.1 Mesorhizobium sp. M4A.F.Ca.ET.020.02.1.1
CCTCTATGGCGGCATGGACGAGCCGGAACTGAAGATCATCGACGTCTTCATCTGCAAGCTGCGCAAGAAGCTCGACGCGGCCTCCGGCGGCCAGAACTACATCGAGACCGTTTGGGGCCGCGGCTACGTGCTGCGCGAGCCGGAAGACATCCGCGTCAGCGCCTGACCCATTCTTTCGATTGCTCTTCAGCACAAAAAAACCCGGCTTCAGCCGGGTTTTTTGTGTTGAATGGCCAATCCTGGCCTGCCGTCAGGCGGCGATCTTCAGGACGCGGAATCGTTCCAGCAATTGCGGCCGGTTGAATGGTTTCAAGAGGTAGCCCTGGGCGCCGGCCCGCTTTGCCCGCATGATCGATGCGACATCGACCTCGACCAGAGAGACCAGGATCTGCGGCTTGACCGCGCTTTCCATTGCGCGCACCCGGCGAATGAAGTCCACCGCCTGCATGTCCGGCAGTCCGCCGTCGACAACGATGACGTCCGGCATGTCGGCGGCGCACACCTCAATGGCATCAAGCCCGCTGGCCGCTTCGATCACGGTGAAGTCGGAGCCACCGAGGATGCGCTTTGCGACCTTCCTGATGACGCTCGAATCGTCGACGAACAGGCAGCGTTTCATTTCCGGGTCCTCTTTGCCATTCCGGCGAACCGGCAACGTGCGGGTAACCGTGGCCACCATAGTTCAATCTGGTAAAGAAGCGGAAAAGCCGTTAGGTAAAGTTTTTGCAAAGATGCGCCTTGTTCGCTTTTGCGTCACGAACTCAGCCTGGACTGGCCGGAAAAACTTGCTTCGCCTGAATTTCAGGCTCCATCACAAATATTATCTGGAATAAATACTTTATCTGTTCTTGCCGGCGGATACAGCGCTCAGACGACCGACAGCACGATTTCCTCGG
>NZ_RZOI01001227.1:0-884 GCF_004022645.1 Mesorhizobium sp. M4A.F.Ca.ET.020.02.1.1
AAATACTACAAGGTCGGCGGCAGCGAAGTGTTCGGCTCCAGCGAGGGCCGCGTCGTCAAGGCCAATGAGACGATCTCCTTCGAAGCGCGCGAATCCGAGACCGTTGCCATCGTCGGCGAGTCCGGCTGCGGAAAGTCGACGCTGGCCAAGGTGCTGCTCGGGCTGGAGACGGCGAGTTCCGGCAGCGTAACGCTCGGCAACAAGGAGATCCAGTCGACCGGCATCGAGAATCGGAGCGTCGAGACGGTGTCGTCGATCCAGATGGTGTTCCAGAACCCGTTCGACACGCTGAACCCCAGCCACTCGGTCGGCTCGCAGATCATCCGCACGCTGGAAAAATTCAATGTCGGCAAGACGGTCGCCGAGCGGCGCAAGCGGATGCTGGAGCTGCTCGACCTGGTGAAGCTGCCGCGGGCCTTCGAGACGCGCAAGCCGCGCCAGCTCTCCGGCGGCCAGAAGCAGCGCATCGGCGTGGCACGCGCCTTTGCCGGCGATGCCAGGGTGGTGGTGGCCGACGAGCCGGTTTCGGCGCTTGACGTCTCGGTGCAGGCGGCGGTGACCGAACTGCTGATGGACATCCAGCGCAAGAACAAGACGACGATGCTGTTCATCAGCCACGACTTGTCGGTGGTGCGCTACATCGCCGACCGCGTCGTCGTCATGTATCTCGGCTACATCGTCGAACAGGGCACGACCGACCAGATATTCTCGCCGCCCTACCACCCCTATACGGAGGCGCTGCTGTCGGCGATCCCGATCGCCGACACCAGCGTGGTCAAAAAGCACATCGTGCTTGAGGGCGACATCCCGTCGGCGATGAACCCGCCGACCGGCTGTCCGTTCCAGACGCGCTGCGGCTACAAGAAGCTGGTGCCGGACAATCC
>NZ_RZOI01001228.1:0-884 GCF_004022645.1 Mesorhizobium sp. M4A.F.Ca.ET.020.02.1.1
ATGGCAACTATGCCGACCTCTCGGCCATCCCTGAGGAGCAGCTCAGGCTGATCGCGGCGACGCCGAGCGCGGCGCTCGGCTCGACCCGCGACAAGCCCGACGCCGCCTATTGCGAGGTGATCCTCAACGGGCTGAAGAAGATCGGCGCCGACGCCTTCATCTATATCGGCGGCAACGACACGTCGGGCACGCAGCAGATCCTGACCGACGCAGCCGGCGGCACAATCGCCTTCGTGCACGCGCCGAAGACTATCGACAACGACCTCGAGGAGAACGACCACACGCCGGGCTTCATCTCGGCGGCCGAGTTCGTCGCCGGCGCCTTCCTCTCGGTCGACCTCGATTTCCGCGCCCTGCCCGGCATCTATGTCGGCATCGTCATGGGCCGGCACGCCGGCTTCCTGACCGCGGCCGCCGCCGCCTGGCAGCTCGATCCGGACAGCGGCCCGCATCTGGTTTACGTGCCGGAGCGCGCCTTCTCGGCGAAACGCTTCATCGACGACGTGCGGGCCACGCTCGACCGCCACAAGCGCTGCATCGTCGCCGTGTCGGAGGGCGTCAGCACAGCCGACGGCAAGGCGCTGGTCGAGAGCCTGGTGCCGCCAGAGAAGCTCGAACGCGACCAGCACGGCAACGTCAAGCTGTCGGGCAGCGACCTGACGGCGGCGTTGGAACGGGCGCTGGCCGAAGGCCTGCCGGGCAAGCGGGCGCGGGTCGATGCGCTGGGCTACATGCCGCGCGGCTACATCGGCGCGATCAATGCCGTCGACGCCAAAGAGGCCTTCGACGCCGGCGCCTTCGCAGTCGAGGTCGCCGGGCAGGGCGGCGGCTCGGTGGCGCTGCAGCATGACGGTTCCAAAACCGTGCTGAAGAAGGTGCCGCTG
>NZ_RZOI01001229.1:0-883 GCF_004022645.1 Mesorhizobium sp. M4A.F.Ca.ET.020.02.1.1
GTGCCTGATCGGCCAGCCAGCCAGGCCGGTTGGAGACAAAGGTCCAAGTACGAATCTGGGCGATGCGGTGCGAGAGCGTGTCGATATCGCCATCGGTCGTGTCGGCGCGGCGGACCTGCTCGGCCATGTAGTTCTCATCGACATGGCCGCGCCTGGCGAGGTCCATGTAGATCGACGCGATCAGGTCGGCATGCTGGGCCGGTGCGATCTTGCGGTAGTCGGGCAGGGCACAGGCTTCCCAGAGCAGCGCGACGCGCCTGGCATCGGTGGCGAGCGAGCGGATCTCCTCGTCGCGCGACAGATGCTCCAGCGCCTGCGCATCGACCGCCGGCAGGGCGCGTGTCAGGCCCTCCACCGGAGCGTTGGTCTCGATCGAGCGCTTCAGCGCGTCGAGGCTGGAGAAATCGAAATCGGCGGTGCGCCATTGCAGGACCTTCACCGGATCGAAGTCATGGCCCTCGATCTTCTGGACCAGTTCCTCGTCCAGCGGATCGACCTGGCCGGTGACGCCGAACGTGCCGTCGCGCAGGTGGCGGCCGGCGCGGCCGGCGATCTGGCCGAGCTCGGCCGCGGTCAGGTTGCGGTATTGGTAGCCATCGAACTTGCGGTTCTGGGCGAAGGCGACGTGGTCGAGGTCGAGGTTGAGCCCCATGCCGATGGCGTCGGTGGCGACAAGGTAGTCGACGTCGCCCGACTGGAACAGCGCCACCTGCGCGTTGCGGGTGCGTGGCGAGAGCGCGCCGAGCACGACGGCGGCACCGCCCTGCTGGCGGCGGATCAGCTCGGCGATGGCGTAGACCTCGTCGGCTGAGAAGGCGACGATCGCGGTGCGCCGCGGCAGGCGGGTCAATTTCTTCGAGCCGGCATAGGCCAGGTGCGACAG
>NZ_RZOI01000122.1:0-11092 GCF_004022645.1 Mesorhizobium sp. M4A.F.Ca.ET.020.02.1.1
CATCTCGCCAACGTCGGAGGCGATCCTGGCCGCCTTCAGCGTGCGGCCGTGGCCGAACATGCCGAGGCCTGGCACCAAGGTCAGGCGCGGCATCGGATCGAGCATGGTCCGCTTGACGTCGTCCAGTGCGTCATTGGTCTCGAAATAGGCGCGATAGTCCTTGGCGAAGGTCTCGACATGGCCGCGGACGACCGCCTTGTAGTCGCCGATCTTGTCGGCGTCCGGCGCCGGCACCGCCATCGGACCGGTCTTGATGCGGATCGAGAGATCCGGCGTCGAGACACCGCGCCCGGCATAGTCGGCGATGTCAGCCGAATTGATGAAATCGACGATCGCATCGGAGGTGCGGAAGTCGCTGATCATGCGATCGAAGCGGCCTTCGCCGCGCGCCACCGCCACCGCGCCGCGCAGCGCGGGCGCGATGTCGGCCGGCTTGGCAAGTCGAGCCGGCAGGGCCGCCTTTGCCGTCTTCGGCTTGCCGTTCTTCGCGACATACTCCTCGGCGACGGTCACATGGTGGATCATCCGGTCGTAGGCCTGTCTGGCATCGTCGCCGAAGGTGAAGATGCCGTGCTTGTCGAGGATTAGGCCCTCGACGCTGGGGTCGGCATCGAAAACGTCGCCCGCCGCCTTCGCCAGGTCGAAGCCCGGCATGATGTAGGGCACGTAGCCCATCTTTTCGCCGAACACTTTTCCAACCAGCGCCTTGCTGTCTTCCTGGTCGACAATGGCGAGGACGGCGGTCGAATGCGTGTGGTCTACGAAAGTTGAGTCCTACGTTGCTTCGGGCGTCAAGGAAGGGGCACGGATCGCGTCAGGCGGCAACCGTCCTCAGGCGGAAGAACTCGCCCGCGGCTGGTATTTCGAGCCGACCGTCATGATCGACGCCAAGAACGATATGTCCTTCATGCGCGATGAGCTTTTCGGACCGGTCGTTGGTGTCATGCCCTTTTCCTCGGAAGAAGACATGATCGAACTCGCCAACGACACACGCTACGGCCTCGCGTCCGGGATCTGGACCCAGAATATCGACCGGGCGATGCGCTTCGCCAACCGGATCGATGCGGGTACCGTTTGGATCAACACCTACCGGTCAGCAGCCTACATGTCCGCAAATGGCGGCTTCAAGGAAAGTGGTTACGGCAGGCGTGGCGGTTTCGACGTCATGCGCGAGTTCTCCAGGGCAAAAAATGTCGTCATCGACTATTCCGGCGCCATGCAGGATCCCTTTGTCATTCGACTGCGCTGACCGTCAGAAACACTGGGACAAACCATCCAAGGGAGATTGAAATGAAATTTGCCGTCTCATTGGGCATGGAGCGTTTCTCGCCAGAAACCTCGATGACGGCCGTAATGGACAATCTGCTGCAACTTGCCAAAATCGCAGACGCCGGCGGGTTTGAGACGATCTGGACGCCGGAGCACCACATAATCGAGTGCACGATATCACCCAATCCGTTTCAGATCCTCACGTGGCTATCCCAGCATACGAGCCGTATCCGCCTGGGAACGGCAACGCTTGCCGCCGCCTATTGGAATCCAATCCGTCTCGCTGGCGAAGCCGCACTGTGCGATCACCTTACGAACGGGCGCCTGGAATTCGGCATCGCCCGCGGCGCCTATCAGTACGAGTTCGACCGAATGGCGCCGGGCGTCCAGCAGCAGGAGGGCGTCGGCTACATGAAGGAACTGGTGCCAGCGGTCCAGAAGCTTTGGGCCGGTGACTATGCGCATGAGGGCCAGTACTGGAATTTTCCGCGAGCGACCTCGGTGCCGAAGCCGCTGCAGAAGGGGGGTCCTCGCATCTGGGTCGCCGCCCGCGATCCTGGCACCTTCGACTGGGCGATCGGCATCGGCGCCAACATCCTCTCCACGCCGCTCTCGCTTCCGGCGGCGGAAATCGGCGTGCTCGCCAGCAAGTTCAACAAGGCGGTCGCCGATCATCCCGAGGTGAAACGCCCAAAATTCATGATGCAGCGGCGCACTTGTGTCTACGACAGGGCCGACGACTGGCATCTCGCCGTCGAGCACAGCATGAACTATGGTCGCTATTTCGAAAACCTCATGCAGAACATTGGCACCGTGAAGAACGGTTTCCCGGAGGCCGTGCCCTTCGAAAGCGTTAAGGGCCGCGACAACTACAACCCGGAAAATATCCGCAAGAACCTGATGTTCGGAACGCCCGACGAAGTGATCGAGAAGCTGCTCGACTACGAAGCAGCTGGCGTCGATCAATATTGTCTCGGCCTCAGCTTCAATCTGCCCTTCGAACTGCAGAAGAAGACGCTTAGCCTGTTCACAGACGAGGTCATGCCCTTCTTTGCGCAACGCGAGCGCGAAACCCAGCAACTGGCCGCGGCAGGGTATTAGGATGACTGATACGCAGCGTCATACGGTCGGAGATGTGGTCCTGAACTATAGGGTTGACGGCAATGGGCCAGAGCCGCTGGTGCTCATCCACGGTGTCGGTTCCTACCTTGAAGCCTGGAGCGGAGTCGTCGAGCGGCTGAAGCATCGGTTCACCATCCTGACGTTCGACCTTCGGGGTCACGGAAACTCGTCGCGCGTCAAAGGCCGCTACGAGATCGACGATTTCGTTGCCGAAACACTTGCGTTGGCGGACAGTGTCGGTTTCGACCGTTTCCATCTGGCCGGTTTTTCGCTTGGCGGGTTGATCGCACAGCGGTTGGCACTGACGCATCTTCCGCGCATTCAGCGCCTGGTTCTCCTTTCGACGGTCGCGGGACGCACGCCCGAGGAGCGGGAGCGCGTTCTCGCCCGCCTCGCCGCTCTTCGCAGCGGCGAACCGGGATCGCACTATGACGCATCCCTGTCGCGTTGGCTGACTGAGGATTTCCAGAAGAAGAATCCCGATCTGATCGCAACGCTTAGGCAGCGAAATTCTCAGAACGATCCGGACTGTTATGCTTCTGCCTACCGGGTTCTCGCCGAGACCGACTTCGGCGGTTTTCTCGACCAGATTCGCTGCCCGACGTTGATTGCAACCGGCGAGGAGGATGCAGGCTCCAATCCGCGCATGGCAAGATATATGCACGAGCGTATCCCTGGCTCCGAGCTCCGCGTCCTTCCGGGGCTGCGGCATTCAATCCTGACGGAAGCACCCGATCTCGTCGCATCGATGATGGCGGACTTTTTGACCGTGCCGGAGACCGTGAAATGATCGTTGAAGAGCGTATCTATCGCATAAGATCGGGCAAAACCTCCGAATATTTGAAGCTTGTGCGCGAGGAGGGGCTGGCAATCCAGGAACCGATTCTCGGCGGACTGATCGGCTATTTCGTCACCGAGGTCGGGCCGCTGAACCAGGTGGTCCATCTGTGGCGATATGCCGATTTCGCCGATCGCGTCGCGCGCCGGCGCACGTTGTCGGAAGATTCGCGCTGGCGGGCCTTCATTCCGAAACTGACGGCGCTGATCGAAAGCGCGGAAAACCGTATCCTTCTTCCGACCGATTTTTCACCACTCCAATAGAAGAAGGGAAACGCAAGGCAAACCCTGAAGCCAACCGGCGCACGGTGGAGTTGCACTGCAGTAAATGCACCTCGGTTTGGAGGAAGTGTAGCAGCAAAAATCCTCCGTGTTCGCGGAAGACGATCTAGCTGACATGCCCCTTAATTGATCCTCGTCAAGAAATTGCGGGTCGGGAACATCCGTATCGTTGAAACATGGGAGCCATTGGTGACAGAGCGATTGAGAGTAGAGAATCTGTATAAGATTTTCGCCCCTTCACCCACCAGAGCCATGACGCTGCTCGCCACCGGCGCGGATAAGGCGCGCGTCCTTGCGGAGACCGACGCCGTCGTCGGTCTGAATAACGTCTCGCTTTCCGTTCCCTCAGGCGCGATCTACATGGTCATGGGCCTTTCGGGGTCCGGCAAATCGACGCTGGCGCGTTGCATCAACAGGCTGAACGAACCAACGGCAGGCAAGATCCTGCTCGACGATATCGACATCGTGCCACTATGCGAGGACGCGCTTCGCGAATTGCGGCGCACGCGCATCTCCATGGTCTTCCAGCATTTTGCCTTGTTGCCAAACAAATCGGTGATCGAAAATGCCGAATTCGGCCTGAAGTTGCGTGGCGTTTCCGCCGCGCAGCGACGCAAGCGCGCTGAAGAGGTGCTGGCGATCGTCGGTCTCGCCAAATGGGCCTATCATCGCCCGCATGAACTCTCCGGCGGCATGCGCCAGCGTGTCGGCTTGGCGCGGGCGCTGGCGACCGATGCCGACGTCCTCATAATGGACGAAGCCTTCAGCGCCCTTGACCCGCTGATCAGGACCGAGATGCAGGATGAGTTGCTGCGGCTGCAGCACACGCTGAAGAAGACCATCCTCTTCATCACTCATGACTTCCAGGAGGCGCTGAAACTCGGAACGCGCATCGCCATTATGTCCGAAGGCGAATTGGTGCGCGAGGGAACACCGCAATCGATCGTGCTCGAACCAGGCAGCGATTATGTCGCCGCCTTCACGCGCGAAGTCGACCGGTCGCGATTGTTTGACGCACGGTCGGTGATGCGCACCGGTTCGACGGTGTCAGGCGTTGGTTCGGCGCGGATCGTCGGCGACGCCGAGCATCCCGAGGCCATGAGTTTTGCCATCGACGCGTCGAACCGCATCGTCGGCTGTCTCGACGCTGCGGCCCTGCAACAGGTAAAGGCTGGCAAGCCGGTCGATGCCCTTTTGACGCGTGATTTCGTCGCGGTGGGCGGCACCACCAAGCTCGTGGATGTCGCTGGCTTGTATCAGAGCGGCAAGGCAATGGCGGTCATTGACGAGGACGGCTGCTTCCTCGGCATGCTTGAACCCGAACATATCCTTGCACGGATCGCCTCGGCGGCGAGATCGACAGCGCCTGCTTCGATGGGAGGCCACAATGCTTGATGCCGATGATCTAGCCATCTTTCCGGTGGACCAGTGGATTGCAGACGCCGTCCAATGGGTCGCGCTCCACCTCCGTCCACTGTTTCTTGCAATCAAGTGGCCGGTCGAAAACCTGTTGTCGTTCAACGATTACATACTGCACGAAATTCCGTTTCCGATCTTCGTCGTTCTGGTGTTCTTGACCGCCTATCGGCTTGCCAGCATCGGCATCGCGGTGTTCAGCGCCATCTCACTTGTCGTGATCGCAGCCATCGGTGTCTGGACCGAGGCCATGACAACGCTTTCGCTGATTACCACGGCCATCGTGTTTTGCACCGCCATCGGCGTGCCGACCGGCATCTGGTGTGCTCGTAACGACAAGGTCTGGAGCGTGGTGCGGCCGGTGCTCGACATTATGCAGACCACACCGACGTTCGTTTACCTCGTGCCGGTCGTCATGCTGTTCGGCGTGGGCACAGTGCCGGGCGAAGTGGCGGTCGTAACAGCAGCTGCACCGCCGCTAATCCGCTTCACCAATCTGGGTATTCGCATGGTAGAGCAGGAAATGGTCGAAGCAGGTCTCGCCTTCGGCGCCGATAAGCGGCAGCTTCTGTGGGAAATACAGCTGCCGTTGGCTATCCCCACCATTCTCGGAGGACTGAACCAGACCGTGCTGACTGCGATGGTGATGTCCGTAGTCGTCGCCATGATCGGCGCGGAAGGCCTTGGCCTCGTGGTTCTCCAAGGTCTCGGACGTCTCGATGTCGGTCGCGCCGCCGTCGGTGGCATCGCCATCGTCCTGCTCGCCATGATGCTTGATCGGATCACCCAGCAGCTTGCCCAGCCGACCGACCGCAAGCGCAGGTCGGTGCTGCGCTACCTTTTCAATCTTTTCAAGGGTGAGCGATCGCAGGAGGCCATCGCAACATCCGCAGCGAACCGCACGCATTGAGCGGAATCGCTCCGGCGGCAACCACCACCGGAATGACAACAGACACCGGCGGCTCGTTCCGCCGGCCAGGAATTCACTTGCCTATCCCTTGCAGCGCCCGCGTTACAGCCGAACCTCGAACTCAGTGAAGTCCAAAGAAAAATCCAGAAGGAGAACATCGATGAAGCACAGCCTGAAAACCTTTTCCCTTTTTGTCACCGGCATGGTGCTGGCGGCCTCTCTAGGTCAAACTGCTTTCGCCGAAGACCTACCTGGGAGCGGCAAGACGGTGCGGTACGCCCAGTCCGACAGCCTAGGCGCCAATTATGTCGTTGCCCAGATCGGCATGGCGGCGATGAAGGAACTCGGTTACGACGTCAAGCTTAGCACGCTCAACACCACCTTGTTCTTCCAGGCGGCAGCCCAGGGCGATCTCGATATCGCGACCGATATAAACTTCCCGCAGCGCGAGCCGGGCTATAAGAAGGTCGAGGCGCAGGCCGAGGTGGTCGGCGGCGGCCTAATTCAAGGCGGCGGCATTAATGGCTATCTGATCGACAAGAAGACCGCCGACGCAAACAACATTACCACGCTCGACCAGATGAAGGATCCGAAGATCGCAGCTCTTTTCGGCACGACCGGTAAAGCCGACCTCATCAATTGCGATCCGGGCTGGAGTTGCGGCGATGTCGTTGACTTCCAGCTTGAGAAATTCGGACTCAAGGGCAATGTCAATTCGGTCCGCGGCAAATACGAGGCGCTGATGGTCGAGGCCGTCGCCCGTGTTAAGCGCGGCGAGCCGGTATTCTTCTATGCCTGGAGCCCCTCGTGGATGAACAAGGCTCTGGTGCCCGGCAAAGATGTCGTTTGGTTGCCGACGCCCTTCGATGCCTTGCCAGAAAAGGTCCCGAACAAGGGCTCTGCCTTGGTGCCAGGCGTCAGCGGGTGCGCTGGCGGCGCCGATCCGTGCCGCATGGCCATGGCAGCATGGAACTGGAACGCGGTCGCCAACCGGGAGTTCATTGCGGCCAATCCGGCAGTCAAGAAGCTCGTAGAGCAGATGTCGTTCCCGTTGGCCGACTGGTCGACCTGGGAACAAACGATCAGCGAAAAGGGCGGCAGCGACAACAACATCAAAAAGCTGGCGCATGAATGGATCGAAACCCATCAGGAACAGTTCAATGCCTGGGTTGACCGTGCCAAAATTGCAAGCTGATCACAATTCGCTGAAGTAGCCGCGCCAGGCCGACCCGACGCCGGGGATTGACGACGCAACGAAGCTCCGGTGGCGCAAGCCGCCGGGGCAATTCGATTTTGCCATTACTGCGGTGCTTTCGCTACTGAGTCCCTTCGAGCCAAGGTAGGTAGCTGGGGAGCCTCAACAGGTTTGCACCGCATTCGGACGAGTACCGTCTCGCCTTCATGGTGATCAAAGCCTACCGCAAGCCCTAGAATGCGGAGCAGCCCGAACAGGTCGGCGAAGGTTTCGAACTGCTGGACAACCGGTCGCTTGCCTCCATTTCCGGCTGGTGGCTCGCGAAACGACGCGCCGCGCTCGGCGTCACCGACGATGTCCTGGAGCGCCTGAAGGCACGGCTCCCACGATCGAAGCACTACGCGCTGGGCGCGGAACCCGGCCACGCCGTGCTCGTCGAACCGTGGCGCGTGCTGCTCCCGGCGCAGACCGTCGACGCCGCCTTTGAAGGCGTCTGATGGTCGCGTCGCGAGAAACCCTTCAGGACCTCGCAGCCGAGCGCGAGCCTCGAAGCTGCCAATCCGCTTCTGGCCCAAGACAGCCGCGCTCGCACCCTTATGGTCAACACGGGTTCATCGACCCCTTTTGTAGGATGAAAGAGACACCGGGTGCATGGAATACTAGTCCTCCTCCTGGTCGTTAGGTTCGCCAGACCATACGAGAGAATACGAAGGATATGGGTTGGCGAACCAGCCGCTAACGTATTGATTTTGTGTAGAAGACGACGACCCTCCGGGCCCACCATTGTTGTTACAAGGCATAGTTTTCCGCTCCGCGTCGCGTGCGGTGGACACTCACGCCGCGGCGGTCTTGCGGATCGACATGCCGCTCGATCAGCCCCTTTGTTTCCAGATCACGCAGCACCGGCGACACATTGGTGCGCTGCAGGCCGGTCGCGCCGGCGATCTGGCTGGGCGTGGCCGAGGCGTGCAGGACGAGGTGGCGCATCGCCATGACCTCCGACTGCGACAGCTGCACGGCGCGCTCGTCCGCGCGGTCGATGGCCCGAGCCGGCGGGCTGCATGACCTTGGCGTGCATGTGCTGCTCGCCGGTGCCTTCCTGCCGATCGCCGATTTCTTCATCGTCAACGTGGCGCTGCCGACGATCCAGGCCTCGCCCAAGGCGCCGGCGGCGCTCGATTTCGGCCACTGCTTGAGGGTTCGGCCTTCCTTGTTAGCCTGCGCCGGCCTTCCAGCATGTCGCGCATCGTGTCCAGCAGGGGTTATTCAAGGGAGTAATAAGGCCGCCCCTGACAATGAAATTAGACGGGCTTGCTATTTCCGGGAACAGTACGCGCACGAGATCGCGGCCCGGATGCAAGACTTCGGCAACGAGGAACTTGCGGAAGGGCTTCCTTCCATCCGCAGTGCCGCGCCAGAGCGCAGACAGAGGTTGGAAAATGGTCGCCCCCCGGCTAACGCTTGATCGCCTGTTCAACGACACCGACGCCCCTGTCCAGCCCGGGTCGAGCAATAGCGATGCCGTCAATCCCACCCGTCGCGCCTTTTTGGCTGGCGGCTGCCTTTGCCTTGCCTGCAGCTTTGCGGGGCCTGTGCTCGCTGATGCGCCCATGGCGAAAAGCCGGGCGCCCGGTTTCTATCGCCTGACGGTCGGCGACTTCGAGGTGACGGCGCTGTCCGACGGCACCAATATGCTGCCCGCCACGAAGTTGCTGCGAGGCGACCCGGCGCGGATCGAAGACGCTTTGAAGCGCGACTACCTCGGCGACGTCGTGGAGACCTCGCACAATTCCTTCCTCGTGAACACCGGAGCCAAGCTGGTCCTGATCGACGCCGGTGCGGGCTCGCTGCTGGGAGCAACTACGGGCCAGCTGGTGGGCAATCTGCGCGCGTCGGGGTATCGACCAGAGCAGGTAGACGAGCTTTACCTCACGCATCTGCACACGGATCATGTCGGTGGTCTTATGGCCGGCAACGATCGGGTCTTTCCCAATGCAATCGTGCGTGTCGACAAACGGGACACGGACTTCTGGCTTAGCGAGGCAAGCCTGCGCGCTGCTCCGGCAGAGGCGAGGCGGTTTTTTGAAGCCGCGGTCGCATCGATCACGCCCTATATGCGAGCCGGCAAGCTCGCCGTCTTCGAAGGCGACACCGACCTCGTGCCCGGCGTGCGCGCCCAGGCAGCCTACGGGCACACTCCCGGGCACACCATGTACGTGGTCGAGAGCGGGTGCGAGAAGGTCGTGCTGTGGGGCGACGTCGTGCATGTCGCTGCCGTGCAATTCAAAGATCCCTCCGTCACCATCGGGTACGATGGGGACGCTTCGGAGGCCGAAAACGTGCACAGGCTGGCTTTCGCGGATGCGGCAAAGAACGGCTACATCGTCGGCGGCGCGCACATATCGTTTCCCGGCCTGGGTCGCGTGCGCCACGACGCCGAGAATGTCTACACCTATGTGCCCTTGAACTACGGCTAGACGTTTGCCGGGAGCACAGTCGCGCGTAAGTCGTTCCGCTTCGCAAGGCAGGCTACACCTGCCCAGCGGAGGCTTCTTTTCCACTCGGCGGGACACCCAAGGGTGATCCGCAAACGTCTGCTACCAGTGCCCGAAACCATTGGTGGGCGGGGTGGGTGTGCAGTCGTTCGTGCCAGATCAGCTTGTAGAGCAGTTTCTCCGTCTCGAACGGCAGGTCTCGCACCACCAACCGGGGCTCATCAGTGACGGCGCGCCAGGGCCCGCTGAAAAAGCCAAGCGGCACGCAGGTGAGAAGGTCACTGCGCGAGACGATCCTCAGCGCGTCGGAAAAATGATTGACCACGGCAGCGATCGTCCTTGTGCGCCCCGTCAGGCTGAGCCAGCCATCCACCAATCCCAGCCCCAGGCCTGATGGGGTCACCAGAACATGCGCCGCAGCGGTGAACTGGTCCAGGGTCAGGCCCTGGGCCAGATCGTGCCCGCTGCGCATGACGCAGACATAGCGATCCGTCCGCAGACTTTGCACATGCACTTCTCTCGGCAGCGAGGCAAACATGCCTACCGCGCAGTCGAGCGTGCCGCGATCGATTGCGTCCAGCGAGGCCTCATGGGTATGGATGGCGAAAGAAACGCGGGCGCGTGGGGACGCTGCCTGTAACCTCAGTGCGATCGCGCTGACCGCTTCCATCGCCAGACTGTCTGTGATCGCGATCCGGAAACTGGTCGCGCCCGATGCGGGATCGAAGTCGTCGGGCGCGAAGGAGGCACGGATTGCCGTAAGCGAACGATGAAGTTCAGGCCACATCGCGACCATGCGTGAAGTAGGTTCGACCCCGGACGCGGTCTTGAGAAAGAGCTGGTCCTTGGTCAGCTTGCGGGCGCGCCGCAGGGCATTGCTGACCGCAGGTTGACTCATCGCCAGGCTCGAGGCCGCGCGCGTTACATTTCTTTCCAGCATGATGGCTCCAAGGACTGCGATCAGGTTCAGATCGAGGCGCACGTTATTCACCTGGGAAATGATGCTCGTGTCTAAATCTAAATTGGACGCGCCGAACCGGACAGGCAATCCTGTTTCGAACGAGCAGCCGAACACATGCGAGTGAATACGTGAACCTCGCAGCCGGTGGTAAAAGCTCCGTACAAAACAGAGGACACGTCATGAATGATCTCGCTTTCGCGGACGTATTGCCGAAGCTCACCGGCAAGATCAGCGCCGAGCGCATCCGATTGATGCGAACGCCGCGGCCGTCGAAGGAATTGATCGACGGCTTCAAGCGGATCGGCGACGCCACGAGCGTCATTTCGGATATTATGGATGAGCTTGGCATCACCGGTGTCGTCGGCGCATCGACGCTGAAGCCGACCTTGCCCTCGGCTTCGATTGTCGGTCCGGCGCTCACGGTGCGCAACATCCTGCAGCGCGAGCATGTCTACGAGACGGCGAGAAACCACGTCAATCGCATGGCGGAGTTCGAAGCTCACAACCTGGCGCTGCCGGGCGACGTGATCGTCATAGACGGCGTCGCCGGCGTTTCCAACATGGGCGGGATTTCGGCCCAGACGGGAAAGAGGCAGGGGGAAGCC
>NZ_RZOI01001230.1:0-876 GCF_004022645.1 Mesorhizobium sp. M4A.F.Ca.ET.020.02.1.1
TGGGGGGAGATTGGCTTTGGTTTCGCCGGCACTTTTCCTTCGACGGGCTTTTCGGTCCGCCGCACTGTCATCTCGTCGAGCGAGTTCTTCTTGAACAGAGGTTTGGTGGGCTCGCCGGGGATGCCGAAATCGGAGCCATGCGCTTCCTGCGCCGACTGCTTCTTGAACAGCGAGCGAGACACCGCGCCGGCCGGTGTCGGCATGTCGGTGCCGGGACCCATGTCGTCGATCGACGGCTTGGCGAAGAGCGGCTTCTTCACCGGTACGGCGCCGTCGGCGCCCATCTCGTCGAGATGCGGCTTGCGGAACATGTTGGGGCGGGCAGCCTTGGCCGCCTCTTCGGCGGCACGTGTTTCGTCGAGCCTGCGGAAACGTTCCTGTTCCTCCGCGGTACGATGTTTCGCCACGCCCTTGTTGTGCTTGCCCTTTTCGCGGCCCGAGGCCGGGCTCTGGCTTTCCACCTCGCGCGCCAGAGGATCGTCGGAGATGGCAAGCTCCATCTCGCGCAGCCGCTTGATCTCGTCGCGGACGCGAGCGGCCTTCTCGAAATCGAGATTGGCGGCGGCGTCGCGCATCTGCTTGTCGAGCGCCTCGAGATGGGTTTTCAGGTTGTTGCCCATCATCGCACCGGCATCGTCGGTGAACTGCGAGATGTCAGCGCGGACGTGGTCCTTCTCGTAGACGGAGTCGAGGATGTCGGCGATGCGCGACTTGACCGATTCCGGCGTGATGCCGTTGGCCGCGTTCCACTCCATCTGCTTCTCGCGGCGACGGTTGGTCTCGGCCATCGCCCGCTCCATCGAGCCGGTGATCTGGTCGGCGTAGAGGATGACCTTGCCGTCGACGTTGCGGGCGGCGCGGCCGATGGTCTGGATC
>NZ_RZOI01001231.1:0-875 GCF_004022645.1 Mesorhizobium sp. M4A.F.Ca.ET.020.02.1.1
GCAACTCCCAATGCTCTACCCAGAATTGTGCGGCTACTCCGCGTCTATCTGATTCTCCGGCGCCGCCTTGCGGAAAGCCGGCAGCGCCATGCAGGCGGCGTGGATCCGCGAGATCACCGGGTAGGGCGCCATGTCGACGCCGAAGCGGGCATTGTTGGTGACCTGGGCGGCGAGGCAGATATCTGCAAGGCCGGGCGTGTCGCCGTGACAGAAGGTGCCGGTCTCGGGCGCTGAAGCGAGAATCGTCTCAAGCGGCTGAAACCCTTCGTTCACCCAGTGCCGGAACCAGTTGACGACATCCTGGTCGCCGGCGCCGAACAGCGTGCGCAGCGAGGTCAGCACGCGCAGATTGTTCACCGGATGGATGTCGCAGGCGATCATCTGCGCCAGCATTCTGACGCGCGCCCGGCCGCGCGCGTCCTTCGGCAGAAGCGGCGGCTCGGGCACGGTCTCGTCGAGATATTCGATGATCGCCAGCGACTGCGTCAAAAGCCGGCCGTCGCCAAGGATCAGCGCCGGCACCAGCCCTTGCGGATTGACCGCGAGATAGGTGGCTTCGAGGTGCTCGCCGTGGCGCAGATGGTGCGGCACGTAATCGTAACTGAGGCCCTTCATCTCCAGCGCGATGCGCACGCGGTAGGAGGTGGAGGAGCGGTAGTAGTTATGGAGGATTAGGTCGCTCATCGCTTCACGTCGTCGGTTGACCGATGGTGATTTCGATGGCGCCGATGCCTTCGACGCCGCCGGTCATCGTTTCGCCCGGCCCGACCGCGCCGACGCCGGCCGGCGTGCCGGTGAAGATCAGGTCTCCCGGCTCGAGCGTCACCGCCTCGCTGCAGATCGAGACGATGTCGGCAAGCGGCCAGATCAGCTCG
>NZ_RZOI01001232.1:0-869 GCF_004022645.1 Mesorhizobium sp. M4A.F.Ca.ET.020.02.1.1
AGACCGAACAGTCCGACCGATCTGTTTTGCCCGAAGCTCCGGCGCACACCGGTGCCACGCCGCCAGCCAAGGGGCCGGTCGAGCCATCGGCTGAACAGACTGACGCCGACCAGCTGCCGGCGGCCGGGACCCGGGATGACACCGGCACGCCAGTGAGCACGGAAGCGCCGGCGGCCGCGACGCAAGACGATGCGGAACCGGCGGAACCGCAGGAGAACGATGCCGAGGACGAGAGCGATCTGGCTCGCCTCGACGGCGAACCGGACGAGATTGCCGAAGAACCTTCCGCCGGCCAGGCTACCCCGCCCCCGGTCTCGGGCTCGCTGCTCGACTACGCGGGCAGCGACGACCAGACCGGCCCGGTGGCCGAAAGCAGCGACGCCGCGCCGGTTGCCGGACCGGACGAAACGACGGCAGCGGCAGAGGCCGCGGAGCCCGCTGATACCCGGTTCGATATTGTCGGGACACCGCCCGACGGCCGCGCCGGCGACGACAGCATGACCGCGGACGATTTCCGCGATGCCGAGGACAGCGAGGATTGGGCAGCGTCCGGTGAGGAAGCCTCCCCCGACGATGCCGGGCCTGCCGATGCGGCTGCGCCCGCGGCGGAGCGGCCGCGCCTGCAGGTGCCGCCGCTGCGGCTCGACGGCTTCGTGCCATCGGCTTTCTCGACCGGTGAGGAAGCCAAGGCGCCCGATACCTCCATACTCGGCAAGCTGCCGGTGCCGCTGCTCATCCACTCCGGCGACGCGCTCTACTATGCCAATGACGAGTTCCTGCGCCTGACCGGGTATGACACGCTCGACGAGCTGACGGATGCCGGCGGGCTCGGCGCCCTATTTGCCGATCCCTATTCGCCACCCGAGGAC
>NZ_RZOI01001233.1:0-862 GCF_004022645.1 Mesorhizobium sp. M4A.F.Ca.ET.020.02.1.1
GCACCGCAAGGTGCCGGGGCGAGGCCCGACCGAAATTGATCGGCTTGGCATCGCGAAAGCCATATCGGGTGACGGGGCCGGCCAGCATCGCCGGCGCCGCGCGAGACAGCCGCTTCGGCGGCGCCATAAGCGCCGCCGGCTCGACCGGCGGTTCGACACTGTCGGGAAGATCAGGCGCAGGGAATGCCACCGTCTCTTCCTCGGCTAGGCCGAAGGGACGCGCATTCTCTTCAGGCAATGACGCCGGCGGCCTGATACGGGCGGTGCCGGCCATCGACACTGTCTCGTCGGTGGCTTCGGTCTCAGCAGTCGCGACGGCCTTCGCCACCGGTGCGCTTGGCCTGACGACGGAACTGGTGATCTCGTTGGACGGCACCTGCAAGGCGTCCATGCCCGATGTGGACGAGCAGCCGGCAAGGCACAGCGATGCAAGCACAAAACTGACGACGCCTGGGAACCGCATCTGGACCTGTACACGAAACAAAACAGGCCGAAGGCGGATTTGCCGCCGGCAGACACGATTCCTAACGAGAAATTGCCAATAAATGTTGAATCAAGTTGTTAGGGATAAAATGGCGGCTCCGACGGCAGGCTGCCGGTGCTCCATATCTCGCTTGACAAGCTCGGCCATAATATTATCCTCCACTAATCTTACATTGTAAGGCTAGGAATTTCGGGAGGGGAAGCCATGTCATCCGCCCTGTCAGAACTGGAACCCGTAATAGTGCCGGTGCCGCATCCGCCGGCCATCGCGATCGAAAACGTGTCGGGCGACTTCAGCCGCGCCATCGAGCGCGCCGAGGTCAATGCGTGGCTTGACCTCTACGCTGCGGCGCCGGCCGATTTCGCAACGAGGCAAGGG
>NZ_RZOI01001234.1:0-861 GCF_004022645.1 Mesorhizobium sp. M4A.F.Ca.ET.020.02.1.1
TCGCGCAAGCCAATGACACTGAATTCGGCCTTGCCTCCTACTTCTACGCCAAGGAGTTGTCCCGCGTGTTCCGCGTCGCGGAGGCGCTGGAATACGGGATGGTCGGTGTCAACACCGGTCTTATCTCCACAGCCGAAGCGCCATTCGGGGGCATCAAATCTTCGGGTCTTGGCCGGGAAGGGTCGCGCTACGGCATCGAGGAGTTCACCGAAATCAAATATGTCTGTCTCGGCGGCATCGCATGAAAGGCGGCTCGACCACGTCATTCCCAGAAGCGTCGACTGTCGGCGAGCTTGCAATTGCCAAGCCGGTCAAAGCTCTCCAGCGGACATCGTGAGCGAGCGGCATCGACCCTGACATTTACCGGTGGCGGTCTGCGTCGGCGCCGACCAGCAGAAGCCGTATTTTGGACATCGCCCGCAGGCATCCGAACCCTGCTCAGACGTTGACTTACCCTGCCCTTCGTCGTATTGAAAGAAACGTCGTTTTGTGATGCAAAACGAACCCGCGCACCGGCCATGCACCGCCGATGTGCCGAAACTCGGACGCATCAACAACGGATCGCCGGCTAGGCGACCATAACGCCCGGCTGTCTGCGGGAGCGCTGAGCGGAATGTACATTGACTACCAGCATTTGTTCCCAGGCAGCGCGCCGTCGCTGCGCTTTGGGCCTGCAACCACTTCCAGTATTGATGGGCTCCTCGCGCAGGCAAAAGGCTGCGTGGTTGGTCGGCAACGCGGTCGGCCTTTTGTCGACATCAATGTCGAAGGCGCGCCGCACCGCGTGGAGTTCGATCGCGACGCGGATCTGGGACTGCTCCTTGCGAGGATAGAGGCGCGTGGAATCCCGCTGCATCGCGA
>NZ_RZOI01001235.1:0-860 GCF_004022645.1 Mesorhizobium sp. M4A.F.Ca.ET.020.02.1.1
CTCTGAATTAGGAGCGATGGAATTGGCATAGGAGCGCGTGCTGGATCGACCTCAGCGCCCTCGCCTCAAGGAAGTTCCGCTAACCGCCCCTGCCGCGGCGGAAAGATACCTATTGTAGTCGAGCCAGCTTTGGTTAGGGCTCGTTGTCAGGCTCGACCAATTCGACGTGGCCGACACCGAGGGCTTGGGCCAGTTCATAAAGCGTGATTACGGTCGGATTCCTTCGGCCACGTTCCAGGCCGCTGAGATATTGCTGACTGAAGCCGGAACGCGCTTCCACCTCTTCCTGGGTCAGGCCTTTCTCTCGACGCAGGCGGGCGAAGTTCCGGCCGACCAATTTGCGCATGTCCATGCGCCAGAAGATCGCGATTTACATACTTTGAGTTTATCAACTATAATATGTAAACGATTGATCTGAGACAGATCTCAGCCGTGAAGGCGGCATGAACCGGAGAACGAAGTCGGCCCAGAGATCGCGTCGGTTTCATTTTCAGGGTTGTGTGCGCGGTCTCCACACCCTCATCGGCCAACTCAATCGCGTCGCGACCGGTGAAGGGCTCTCGAGAAAAAGGGCGCAAAATGGAGTTGCTGCAAAGCGGCTTGAAGCTCCGACAACTGCAGGTCTTTCGTCAGGTGTTGCGGACCGGATCGACGAGACAGGCAGCTGCTGCGCTCGGGATAAGCCAACCTGCGGTCAGTCAGCACGTTAAGCAGCTCGAGGCCGCCCTCGGCATCGCCCTCTTTGAAAGATCGACCAACCGCATCATTCCGTCGAGGAAAGCCTGGGAGCTCCTGCGCAACGTGGAATTGGCCCTGACTTCCATGGACCGCCTGGAAGCGTCGATCTACGCGATCACGAA
>NZ_RZOI01001236.1:0-860 GCF_004022645.1 Mesorhizobium sp. M4A.F.Ca.ET.020.02.1.1
GGACGATAGAGCACCGGGTGCGCCTGTTGCGGCCGACCGACGAGCTGCGCTTCGGTCTCGATGCCCTTGCCGAAACTCATTGGCTGCCCGCCGACCGAAGGCTGTTCTGCGAGCTGTGGCAGGCAGAAGTCGCCGCCGTTCCGGAACTCACGACCAGCACCTTCCACATCGTCACCGGCCTGTTGCTGCCGATCTGGCGGCGGCTGCCGGACCATGATTGCCAGGTCTACCGGATCCAGACCGATGCCGGAGAACGCATCATCGGCCGTCACATCGCGCCGACGCTGGTCGCGACCATGTTGCGCAAGCTCGGCATCGACAATGTCCCGACACTGGCGCCGGAGGAGGCCTGGACCGGACTGGTGGAGGGACGGATCGGCCTGCAGCTTGCCGATGGCCTGGTCCTGCGCCGCAGCCGCGTCATGAACGACTACCGCGTCGAGCTCATCGGCTTCACCGACGCCATGGTGCCGCGCCTGAAGGCATTGGGCCTGATCGCGGAGATCATCTCCTGGAAGCTCAGGCTGTTCATCCCGACGGCCGAGCAAGGCTCCGCGATGCTCGCATCGCTTCTCGATCGCCACCGGCTGGTCGGCGTCACCGACCGCACGGCCGCGGCTTGAGAGGAGGCGATCATGACCGGCTCGGCCTTCGAGCTGGCACGCCGTCTCGGCGATCACGCCGAGGCGGTGTGCCGCGAATATCTCTCTAACGGCCATCGTTCGGGCAATCACTGGATCGTCGGTGATGTGAGAAACACGCGCGGCCGCTCCATGCATGTGCGGTTGAGAAGCAACGCCAAAGGCCCGGCGGGCAAGTGGGTGGACGAGGCGACGTCCGAATTCGGCGATCTTCTAGAT
>NZ_RZOI01001237.1:0-853 GCF_004022645.1 Mesorhizobium sp. M4A.F.Ca.ET.020.02.1.1
GCGTCGACCGTCGAGACCAGCGCGCCGGTCGGCTTTTCCATGCCGAGCGATTCGGCAATCTGCGGCGTCACCGCCTCGAACTCGGCGCCGATATAGGGCCGCTCGAAGAAATCGAGACCGGCTTTGGCGGCGTCAGCGAAAGCCCGCACCATGTTGGCGGGGATGGCAAAACCGATGCCGATCGAGCCGCCGCTGCGGCTGTAGATAGCCGTGTTGATGCCGACCAGCTGACCGCCCATGTTGATCAGCGCGCCGCCGGAATTGCCGGGATTGATGGCGGCGTCAGTCTGGATGAAGTAGCCCGAATCCGAGACGCCGATATGGCTGCGGGCAAGTGCCGAAACGATGCCGCTGGTGGTGGTCTGTCCGACGCCGAACGGATTGCCGATGGCCAGCACCAGGTCGCCGACCTCCAGCGCGTCGGAATCGCCGATGGCGATCACCGGGAACGGCTTGTCGGCCGAGATCTTGAGCACGGCGAGATCGAGTGTCTCGTCCTTGAGCATGACCTTGCTGGCGAACTCGCGACCGTCAGCGGTCGCCACCTTCACCTCGTCGGCATCCTTGATGACGTGGTAATTGGTGACAATGACGCCGCTCGGGTCGACCAGTACGCCGGAGCCGAGCGAGGACTGCGCGCGCGGCTGCGCGCGCCCGAAGAACTCCTCGAAGAACGGATCGCCCTCGAAAGGCGACGTCACCTTGGCCGTCTGCGAGGCATAGACGTTGACCACGGCCGGCGCCGTCTGCTTGACCAGCGGCGCGAACGAGAGCTGCACCTCCTCGCGACCGAACGGCACGCGCTTGTCCGGCCCGGAGGTGGCATTTTCGCCTTCAACGCCATGCAGCAGAT
>NZ_RZOI01001238.1:0-852 GCF_004022645.1 Mesorhizobium sp. M4A.F.Ca.ET.020.02.1.1
GGCCGAAGGCCTGCCCTATGACCTGATTTCGATGGGCTACCCCGGTCCGGTCGCCCACAACCGGCCTTTCGCCGACCCCGCCAATCTCGGCAAGGGTTGGGCGGGCTACGACTTCGCCGCCGCCTTCGGCAAGCCGGTGAAGGTTATCAACGACGCGCTGATGCAGGCCATCGGCAGCTATGAGGGCGGCCGCATGCTGTTCCTCGGCCTCGGCACCGGCCTCGGCGCCGCGATGATCGTCGACAATGTCGCCCAGCCGATGGAACTCGCCCATCTTCCCTACAGGAAGGGCGGCAGCTTCGAGGACTATGTCGGCGAGCGCGGGCTGGAGAAACGCGGCAAGAGGAAATGGCGCAAATCCGTCTTCGATGTCGTCGACAGGCTTCGCGCCGCCCTGCAGCCGGACTACGTGGTCATCGGCGGCGGCAATGTCGACAAGCTTGATGAAATGCCCGCCGATTCCAGGCGCGGCGACAATACGCGCGCTTTCGAGGGCGGTTTTCGACTGTGGCGCGACAAGGCGCTGATCGTCTGATAGTATTATAGCTCAGTATAGTTGTTCAAAATAACGTGTTTCGTGGCGCGAAGTCATTGCGTTATCCAGATTTGCCGACTAGGAGTCGCGCCATCCCCCTACCGACGGAGACATAAATTGGCCGACGACAGCAACGACGCTCGCAAGGAAATCGACCTGCTCGAGCTTACCGCCCACATCGTTTCCGCCTATGTCGAGAAGAACCGTCTGCCTGCCTCCGGCCTCAGCGACCTCATCGCCAGCGTCAGCGCCTCGATCAGCAGCCTCGGCCAGCCGCCGGCCCCGGTCGCCGCGCCGCTCGTCCCCGCGGTCAACCC
>NZ_RZOI01001239.1:0-849 GCF_004022645.1 Mesorhizobium sp. M4A.F.Ca.ET.020.02.1.1
AAGGTGATGAGCGCCAGCCCGACATCTTCCTGCCAGCGGGCGACGAAATCCTCGTCGCGAACCCAGCTTTCGCCAGGCCTGAGCGGCACGGTGTCGAGCGTGAAATTGAAACGTTGGGCCAAGCCTGCCAGCAGGAAATGCAGGCTCGGAAAACAGTCGGCGGCAACCAGCACGCGCTTTCCCGCCAGACGCTCGGAGGGCAGGGCGCCGATCAGGCTGTAGAGCGCCGAGGTGACGTTCTCGGCGGTGGTCAGCGTGCCCTGCGGTGCGTCGATCAGCCTGATCCAGGTGTCGATGAAGCGTTGCCGCGCGGCAAGCGCGGCCGGCCACTGGCCGTCGTCTTCCGCCGACCAGATGGCAGAGAAGTCCGCCAGTGCGGCGGCCATGCTCTCGCCCTTGCCGGGGAAGGTGCCGATCGAATGGTAGAGAAAATAGCCGGACATCTTCTGTCTCGCTCCTTGTGATCATGTGATCACAAAACGAAACGAGGATCAATCCTTTAAGGCTAAAGAAAAGCGGCAAGGTGCCAAAAAGCAGCCGATTGCTTTGGTCCAGCGCGGCCGCGACAGACCTTCTCTGTCTTTGGGTCAGCCCAACGCTGAGGAAGATCAGGAAGCTTTGCCGAAACCGGTGAAGTCGACCGTCTTGGGCTCTGGCACATCGGGGCAGATGGCGCGCAGCGTCATCTGCGTCGCCGTGATGTCCGCCACCACCTCGTCGCGGGCGCGGGCAAAGTCCTTGTCCTTCAGCGCGGCAATGATCGCGACATGCCTGCCCGAGGGCTCCATCGTTCCGGCGCGCATCAGCGGCGCCACGTGGTTGGACAACAGCCGCATATAGGGGCCGAAG
>NZ_RZOI01000123.1:0-11015 GCF_004022645.1 Mesorhizobium sp. M4A.F.Ca.ET.020.02.1.1
ATAAATAACCCGTCGGCTATGAATTAACTCATAACTCCTCAGTTATTGAATTGTCAAGCATACCTTGTCGAATGCAGGCCGCCCGCCGCCTGCTGGACCGATCATTGCCGCTTTCACGGCAGCGGACCCGATGCTAGGGCTGTCGCCGAAAATACGGACGGACCGCATCTTGACCAAGAATTCTCAGCCAACCCTGATCGAGCTCTGTGTCGAAGGCATTGACGGGCTGCTTGCCGCGCAGGCCGCCGGCGCCGACCGGGTCGAACTCTGCGCCAGCCTGGTCGAAGGCGGCATCACGCCGAGCCTCGGCACTGTGCGCGCGGCGCTCGAGCTTGCCACCATTCCGTTCCACGTCATCGTCAGGCCGCGCGGCGGCGATTTCCTCTATAGCGAGGCCGAATACCGTTCGATGCTCGCCGATGTCAGCGCGCTTGCCGACCTCTGCGTCGCCGGCGTCGTCGTCGGCTGCCTGAACGCCGACGGCACCATCGACGAGACCCGCATGGGTGAACTGGCGCGTGCGGCTGGCGCGCTCAACGTCACCTGCCACCGCGCCTTCGACATGACGCGCGACCCGGCCGAGGCACTCGAGGCACTGGTCCGCTGCAAGGTCGGCCGCGTGCTGACCAGCGGCCAGCGCGACTCGGCACTGGAGGGCGCCGAGCTTCTGGCCGCGCTCGTCCGCCAGGCTGGCGAGCGCATCATCATCCTCGGCTGCGGCGGGCTCGATCCCGACAATATCGCCGAGGTGCTCGCCAGGACCGGGCTGAAGGAAATGCATTTCGCGGCACTTGCCGATGTGCCGAGCGCCATGCGCTACCGCAACCCGCGCGTCGGCATGGGCGGCAGCGATCTCGACCGCGAATACCGAACCACGGTGACCGACGGGGCATTGGTGGCGGCGACCATCGCGGCCGTCAGGGCCTGACCCCGGGGAAGATGCGATGACCGAAGGACGCTCGCCGATCGACCGCGTTTCGCCCGAAGATGAGCCCGCCATCCTCGCGCTCAACAACGAGCATGCGGCGGAACTGTCCTGGCTTGAAGCCGAGCGGCTCTCCTTCCTGCTCGGAGAGGCGTTTTATGCGCGCCGCATTGGCGCGCTCGAGGCCTTCATCATGACCTTCGACCAGGACGCCGACTACGACAGCCCGAACTTCCTCTGGTTCCGCGAACGCTACCCGCGCTTCGTCTATGTCGACCGGGTCGTCGTCGCCGCAGCGGCGCGCGGCCTTGGCCATGCCCGCCGGCTCTACGAGGATCTGTTCGAGTATGTCGCGCGCTCCGGCCAAGCGATCGTCACCTGCGAGGTGAATGCCGATCCGCCCAATCCGGCTTCGGACGCCTTTCATGCGGCGCTGGGATTCGCCGAGGTCGGCGACGCGGTCATCCATGGCGGCAAGAAGGCCGTGCGCTACTACCTCCGACAACTCGCCTGAGCGCCGGCGAGCGGCACTGGCGCATGAAACAAGCCGTCGCTAAAGTGATCGTCTCCGCCACTGGGGGCGAACCGTGATGCCAAGCAACGTCTTCCGCTTCGACGAGCGCTGGGACATTCCAGAAGCGACGCCGCAGGAAGTGTGGGATGTGCTGTCCGACGCCGAGTTGCTTCCGCTCTGGTGGGGCGACGTCTACAAGGAGGTCGTGCCGCTCGACAAGAAGGGCAAGGGCGTGGTCGGCTCGCGGGCCAGGGCCCGCGCCCGCGGCGCCCTGCCCTACGAACTGAACTTCATCATCGAGGCGGCCGAGCTCGAACCCGGCCGGCTTGTGGTGGTCAAGACCTTTGGCGATTTCGACGGTCTGTGGCGGGCGGAGCTGTCGCCCTCGGGGAATGGCACCCGGGTCAACCTGATCTGGCAGGGCACGGTGCTGAGGCCGATCTTGAAGTTTCTGGCGCCACTGCTGAGGCAGGCCTTTGCCTGGAACCACCGCTGGACGACGCCGCGTGGCGAAGCCGGCCTGCGCCGCTATCTGTCCGGACGGAAAAATCGCCAGGCAGCCTGATCCAGGCCCAGCGACGGCGGCGAAAAGGGGGCCATAACGGCCCCTTCTCTATTCACGTGATGGCAAGTGTCAGCCGGCGGCGGCAACAGCGCGCTTGGCCATGACCGCGATTAGATTGGCCCGGTACTCCGCCGAAGCGTGGATGTCGCTCATCAGGTTCTTCGCCGGCACCTTCACGCCATCGAGAGCCGCAGCCGCGAAGTTCTTCGCCAGCGCCGCCTCAATCTCCTTCGAGCGGAACACGCCATCGTCGCCGGCGCCGGTAACGGCGGCACGGACCCCGTCCTTGCCCTTGGCCACGAACACGCCGACGATCGCATAGCGCGAGGCCGGGTTGCGGAACTTTTCGTAGGCCGCCTTGGCCGGCGCGGTGAAGCTCACCGCCGTGATGATCTCGCCATCCTTCAGCGCCGTCTCGAACAGGCCCTTGAAGAACTTGTCGGCGGCGATCTCGCGTTTGTTGGTCACGATCGTGGCCCCCAGCGCCAGCAGTGCCGCCGGATAGTCGGCCGCCGGATCGTTGTTGGCGATCGAACCGCCGATGGTGCCTCTGTGGCGCACGGCCGGGTCGCCGATCAGCGAGGCCAAATGGGCGAGCGCCGGGCAGGCCTTCCTCAGCTTCTCGTCATTGGCGACATCATGGTGCGTGGTGGCGGCGCCGATGGTCACCGTCTTGCCCGACACCTTGACGCCCTGAAGGTCCTTCAGCCGCGACACGTCGACGAGGTCGGAGGGCGCGGCGAGCCGCGTCTTCATGGCGGGGATCAGCGTCATGCCGCCCGACAGGAGCTTGGCATCGCCGTTCTTCAGCAGCTTGGCGGCCTCGGCAACCGAGGCGGCGCGGTGATAGTTGACCGAATACATGCTTGCTCCCTCCCTCAGTGCTTGGTCTTCGAACGGATCGCGGTCCACACCGTGGAGGGCGATGCCGGCATGGCGATGTCGGCGATGCCGATGGCGTCGGTGATGGCATTGATCACTGCCGGCGGTGAGCCGATGGCACCGGCCTCGCCGCAGCCCTTGATGCCCAGCGGATTGCTCGGGCAGGGCGTGTTCGAGGTCGAGACCTTGAACGACGGCAGGTCGTCCGCGCGGGGCATCGTATAATCCATATAACTCGCCGTCAGCAATTGACCGCTGGCGTCGTAGTAGGCGCCTTCCAGCAGCGCCTGGCCGACGCCCTGGGCGATGCCGCCATGCACCTGGCCCTCGACGATCATCGGGTTGATGATGTTGCCGAAATCGTCGGCGGCCACGAACTGGACGATCTCGGTCGACCCGGTCTCCGGATCGATCTCGACCTCGCAAATGTAGCAGCCGGCCGGGAAGGTGAAATTGGCCGGATCGTAGAACGCCGTCTCCTTGAGGCCCGGTTCCATGCCTGCCGGCAGATTGTGGGCGGTGTAGGCGGCGAGCGCCATCTGGAACCACGGCACGTTCTTGTCGGTACCGGCGACCTTCAACGCGCCGTTTTCGATGACGATGTCGCTCTCGTCGGCCTCGAGCAGATGCGCGGCGATCTTCTTCGCCTTGGCCTCGACCTTGTCGAGCGCCTTGGAGATCGCCGACATGCCGACTGCGCCCGAGCGCGAGCCGTAGGTGCCCATGCCCATCTGCACCTTGTCGGTGTCGCCATGGACGATCGACACGCTGTCGATCGGCACCCCGAAGCGCTGGTTGACCAGTTGCGCGAAGGTCGTCTCATGGCCCTGGCCATGGCTGTGCGAGCCGGTCAGCACCTCAATCGTGCCGACGGCGTTGACGCGCACCTCGGCTGATTCCCACAGGCCGACGCCGGCGCCGAGCGAGCCGACCGCCGCCGACGGCGCGATGCCGCAGGCCTCGATATAGCAGCTCATGCCGATGCCGCGCAGCTTGCCTTGCTTGGCGGCTGCGGCCTTACGCTTGGCAAAGCCCACATAGTCCGATGCCTTCATCGCCGCGTCGAGCGAGGCTCCATAGTCGCCGGCGTCATAGTTCATGATCACCGGTGTCTGGTGCGGGAAGGATGTGATGAAGTTCGCGCGTCGAAGCTCCGCCGGCGACACGCCGAGCTCGCGCGCGGCGGTCTCCATCGTGCGCTCCAGCAGATAGGTCGCTTCCGGCCGCCCTGCCCCGCGATAGGCATCGACGGGCGCCGTGTTGGTGTAGACGGTGCGAACGTTGGCGTGGATCGCCGGGATGTCGTACTGGCCCGACAACAGCGTGGCATAGAGATAGGTCGGCACGCAGGACGAGAACAGCGACATGTAGGCGCCAAGATTGGCGATCGTGTCGACCTTGAGGCCGGTGATGCGGTTGTTCCTGTCGAAGGCCATCTCCACCGTCGAGACATGGTCGCGGCCATGCGCATCCGAAAGGAAGCTCTCGGTGCGGTCGGCGACCCATTTCACCGGCACGCCGGTCTTCTTCGAGGCCCACAGGCAGACGATCTCTTCCGGGTAGATGTAGATCTTCGAGCCGAAGCCGCCGCCGACATCGGGGGCGATGACGCGCAATTTGTTCTCCGGCGCGATGTTGTAGAAGGCGCTCATCACCAGCCGCGCGACATGCGGGTTCTGCGATGTCGTCCAGCAGGTGTAGTGATCCTCGGCCTTGTCGTAGTGGCCAAGCGCTGCCCTGGGCTCCATCGCGTTGGGCACCAGCCGGTTGTTGACGATCTTCATGCGGGTGACGTGCGCCGCGCCCTTGATCGCCGCGTCGACCGCCTTGGCGTCGCCGATCTCCCAGTCGAAGATCAGGTTGTTCTCGGCTTCGGTATGGATCTGCGACGCGCCTTTCTCCAGCGCCTTGGTCGCGTCGACCACCGCCTTCAGTTCCTTGTAGCTGATCTCGACAGCTTCGGCCGCGTCTCGCGCCTGGCCCTTGGTTTCGGCCACCACGATGACGACCGCATCGCCGACATAGCGGACCTTGTCGACGGCCAGCGGCGACCATGCGCCCATCTTCATCGGCGTGCCGTCCTTGGAATGGATCATCCAGCCGCAGATGAGGTTGCCGATGCCGTCGGCCTTGAGCTCCTTGCCGGTCAGGACGCCGATGACGCCCGGCATGGCTTGCGCCTTCTTGACGTCGATCTTCTTTATCTGCGCATGCGCGTGCGGGCTGCGCACGAACGCGGCATGCTTCATGCCGGGAACCACCATGTCGTCGACATAGCGGCCGGCGCCGGTGATGAACCGCTTGTCTTCCTTGCGCGCCACCCGGGCGCCAACACCTTCAATGCCCATTAGCAATTCCTCCGGAATTTAGGGGAGTAGGTCAGTAAGGGAGTAAGGCAGTAGGGAAATCGGCAGCGGGTTCGGTACGGCGTACTCACCTACTCCCTTACTGCCCTACTCCCTTACTCCCCTATCAAGCAGCTTGTTTCGCCTTGCCCTTGGCGCCCTTCGACATCGCCTTCGAGGCGGCGAGGATCGCCTTCACGATGTTGTGGTAGCCGGTGCAGCGGCAGATATTGCCTTCGAGCTCGGCGCGCACCGTGGCCTCGTCGAGGCCTTCCGGATGGCGCGCGATCATGTCGGTCGCCGTCATGATCATGCCCGGCGTGCAGAAGCCGCATTGCAGACCGTGATGCTCCTTGAACGCGGCCTGCACCGGGTGCAGGTCGGCGCCGTTGGCGAGCCCCTCGATCGTCACCACGCTCGACCCCGCGGCCTGCGCCGCCAGCATCGAGCAGGACTTCACCGCCCTGCCATCGAGATGCACTATGCAGGCGCCGCATTGCGATGTGTCGCAGCCGACATGCGTCCCGGTGAGGCCGAGAACCTCCCGCAGGAAATGAACCAGAAGCGTGCGGTCCTCGACGGCGCCGCTGACCCGTTTGCCGTTCACCGTCAACGATATGTCCGACATGAAACCTCCCTGGGTATTTTTTGCCTTGGTGTCCTGGCGCCGTTTCCTCCCGGCGCGCCGGCTGTTTGCTTGATGCCGCACAGAAATGCGGGAAAAAGTACACCGAGCCCCTCCACGGCGCGAGAATGCAGTTCGCCCGAAACGGCGCATATTGTACTTTCGGTCACGCCGGAGGGGGGCGGCCCATTGCCAAAGCCTCCCCTTGAAGACAACAATGCCTTCGACGCCGCGCGCCCGACGCGCACAAAAACACGTCGGAGGAAAACGCAGGAGAAGGCAGCTGGCCAGTTCGCGCACGCGCTATGCATGCGGCCTCTCGGCGCTCACCACGGATGAGCCCGACGCCGGCGCCTTTGCCCGTGCGGTCGCGGCGGAATCCGCGGCGATCGACGCCGGCTTCGCGCTGCTGTTCTTCTCCCAAAGCCTGGTCGATGCGGGGGTGCTGTCGGAAGCGCTGACGGAGCATGCGCCGGCGCTTGCCTATGCCGGCTGCTCGACCGCAGGCGAAATCACGCCGCAAGGCCTCGAGGAAGGCCACATCCTTGCCCTGCTCCTGCCTTCCGCCTCGTTCGCGACGGCCAGCATCATGGTCGACAATCTCTCTTCCTCGGGCATGGACAGGATCACCGGCGAGGTGGCGGCGCTCAGGCGCTCGCTGCGGCCGCGTCGGGCACGAACGGGCCAAGGATACCTTCGCGCTCTGCTTCATCGACGGGCTGTCCTATGCCGAGGAGGCAGTGACGTCGGCCATCCATTGGGGGCTCGACGGCATTCCGCTGATCGGCGGCTCGGCGGGCGACGATCTCAAATTCGAGACCACCACGCTGATCTCGAACGGCAAGGTCACCTCCGACAGCGCCATCATCATGCTGATCGCCACCGAAATCCCCTTCCACGTCTTCAAGACCGACAATTTCATCCCCACCGACGAGAAGCTGGTGGTGACCGCTTCCGACCCCGATCACCGCATCGTGCGCGAATTCAACGCCGTCAACGCCGCCGAGGAATATGCCGCCTCGGTGGGGATCCTGCCGCATACGCTGACGCCGCTGAGCTTCGCCTCGCATCCGGTGGTGGTGAAGGTGGGCGGCGAATATTACTGCCGCTCGATCCAGAGGATGCATGCCGACGGCTCGCTCTCCTTCTTCTGCGCCATCGACGACGGCGTCGTGCTCTCCATCGCCCAGCCGAAGAACATGGTGGAGGCGACGCGCGCCGCGCTCAGCGACGTCCGGGAGCGGCTGGGCGGCATCGACATGATCCTCGGCTTCGACTGCGTGCTGCGGCGGCTCGACGCGCGCAACCGCCAGGTGTTCAGGGATATTTCCGAACTCTACCGCGTCAACAACGTCATCGGTTTTGGCACCTACGGCGAACAGTACCGCTCGATGCACCTCAACCAGACCTTCACCGGCATCGCCTTCGGCGATCGCCTGGCCGCCGAATAGCGCGCGGGCCGCCCCATGCCGCTCCGGGATATCAACGACCTCGAAAAGCTGAAGAAGATCAACGCCGCCCTCGTCAGCCGCGTCGAGCGCTCGATGGACCAGCAGGGCAATGCCTTCTCGCTGTTCCAGACCGCGATCTCGCTGGAGAACCGGGTGCGCAACCGCACCGAGGAGCTGCACTCAACCCTGCGCCGGCTCGAGCAGACCAACATCGACCTCATCGCCGCCAAGGAAACCGCCGAGCTGGCGAACCTTTCCAAGACCAGGTTCCTGGCCGCCGCCAGCCACGACGTGCTGCAGCCGCTGAACGCCGCCCATCTCTCCGTCTCGGCGCTGGCCGAAGTGCAGACCAGCGAGGAAGGCAAGAAGCTTGTGCGCCAGGTCGAGCGCTCGCTGGAGACCATGGAGGACCTACTGCGCACGCTGCTCGATATCTCCAAGCTCGACGCCGGCGTGGTGCAGCCCGAGATCGGCGATGTCAGCCTGGAGGCGCTGTTTTCCTCGCTGCGTTCGGACTTCCTGCCGGAGGCGGAGAAGAAGGGCTTGTCGCTGAAATTCCGGCCGGTCCATGTCCTGGTGCGCTCCGACCGCACGCTGTTGCGCCGCATCCTGCAGAACATCCTGTCCAATGCGCTGCGCTATACCCGCTCCGGCGGCGTGCTGGTCGGCACCAGGCATCGCGGCGATATCATCCGCATAGACGTCGCCGACACCGGCTGCGGCATCGCCGACGACCAGCGCGAGGCGGTGTTCGAGGAGTTCCATCGTGGTAGCACGGCGCTCACCGACACCGGGCTTTCCGGCGGCGGGCTGGGACTGGGCCTCGCCATCGTACGCCGCATGGCGGCGGCGCTCGGCCATCCCGTGACGTTCTCGTCGAAGCTCGGCCGTGGCACCATCTTCCACATCGACGTTCCGGTCGGCATGGGGGCCGCGGCCGACGCGATCGTCAGCACGGCGGATCTGGAGCGGCCGCGCGGCTACGGCCTGTTCGGCACCAAGGTTTTGCTGGTCGAGAACGATGCCGACGTACTGCAGGCGATGACCTTCCTGCTCGAACGCTGGCAGTGCCAGGTGCGCGCCGCGACCTCGACCGACGATGCGCTCGATCTCCTCGGCGACACCGACTGGGTGCCCGACATCGTCATTGCCGACCAGCATCTCGACGGCGGCGACCTCGGCACCGCGACCATCGCCGGTCCGCGACTATCTCGGCCGCCCGGTGCCGGCGCTGATCGTCACCGCCGACGGCTCGGAACCTGTCGCCAAGGCCGCCCGCTCCGCCGGCATCGAGCTGATGCGCAAGCCGCTGAAGCCGGCGCAGCTTCGGGCGCTGCTGGCGCATTTGTTGGCTTAGGGCTGTCCTTGCAGATGCCTCTCAACCAAACCATCGTCTACAGAAACAACACAGATAGGGCGATCCGGATCGTCGTAGAGCCTTGGGCGCGCCAGTACCTGATCGATCCCACAGTAGAAGTGGAATTCCGATTCTTCGCCGAATCCGCTTCTGCCAATCGCATCGAAATCGAGGAAAGCGGAAAATATCTGTCCCTGTGGCCCCCGGATGGAGGAATTGTCCAACTTTTTGTCGATGGCCGCGAGCTTAAGCAAGTAGCTCAGGAGTGATCCAGAAATCGCAATGATAGTACAATTCCATGGCATCACATTCGACCTGGCTGCCGGATGGGAAGACATAACCGACGACGTTCCTGGAGCGTGGCCCCCTACCTTAGCCAAGGCATCGGGTGTCGGCGCTCTTCAATTCTCTATCGCCAAATATCGGAGCGGGGAAAAACCAAACGCGGGTTTCGATGTTCTTAGATCGTTCATGATCGAATTTTGCCACAACAACCTCATAGACACCAATCATATTTCGGAGGAGAAATTCGCAAGCACAATGAGTGTTGGCGTATTGTATCGGAAAGCAGATGAAACGTTGTCTGCTTGGTACTTGTCGAATGGGAACGATTTTGCTTTCGTGACCTATGTCGGCCTTGGCGAAGAAAGCGAGATTATGAATGAAGAACTGGATGAAGTGAGAGCAGTCGTTTCGTCGATATCGTTTTAGGGGCCTGTGGGTCTGTCGGAAATGAATTACGGTGACAATGCACTTTTTCGTGCTCGCTCGGCGTTATCACCTGCAGGGTGATTGCAAACCTCAAAACCCCGCCTGATCCCGAAACAGCTCCGCATTGTCGAGCTTCGACACCTCGATCACCGCTTGCGTACGGCTGTAGACGTTGAGCTTGCGCAGGATTTCGGAGACATGCGCCTTCACCGTGGTCTCGCCGACCTGCAGCTCATAGGCGATCTGCTTGTTGAGCATACCCTGGCGCAGCATCTGGAGGACCCTCAGTTGCTGCGGCGTCAGCCGCGCCAGGCGCTGCACCATGTCGGCGCGGTCGACGCTGTCGGCGTCGGGCGCCTGGATCTCATAGGTCTCCGGCACATAGATCGCGCCATCCATCACCGAGCGGATGGCGGCGGCGAGATCGCTCTTACGCGCCGATTTCGGGATGAAGCCGGCCGCGCCGTAGGACAGCGCCTCGGAAATGATGCGCGGCTCCTCATAGCCCGAGACGATCACCACCGGCAGGCGCGGATGGCGGGTCCTGAGCTGCAGCAGCCCGTCGAACCCGTGAACGTCGGGCATGCTGAGGTCGAGCAGCGCGAGGTCGAACGGCTTCGGGCCGGCCAGCAGGTCGAGCGCCTCGGCGATCGAGCGCGCCTCGACCGTATCGACGTCCGGATAGGCCATCTGCACGGCGCTGTGCAGCGCCTCGCGGAACAGCGGATGGTCGTCGATGATCAGAAACCGGGCGCGATCGTTGACTGCGGTCATGATGTGGTCGCTTCACTTGCGCTCAGAATAGGATAATCCGGCAACCATGGCCAGATTATTGGCAAACAATACATCGCCATTCTTGCCGTCGATTGCAGTGCCCAGGCGGCGCCATACCCGCGAAAGTAAACGACATGCCGCCGGATGGCCCACAGCGCTGTTTCTTTTGGCCGCGACGATTTTTGAAACTCGGCGCGGCCTTGTTCCGCTGATGTCCAGCGGGCGCCCGCCGGCAGGACCAGTGCCTTGCAATTGCGCATCCCTTGCCCGGTGGCCCAATTCGGCCGAATGTGCCGGCCAGAAATATAGATTGAAAGAAGCGCATGACGGAATTCGTCCTCCCCTTGCCCGCAACACCGTCGGTTGCTGTCGCCGGCTCGCACGAACGCTTCGCGGTGCGCCGCATCTTCTGCGTCGGCCGCAATTACGCCGCGCATGCCCGCGAACTCGGCAATGACGAGCGCGATCCGCCCTTCTTCTTCACCAAGCCGGCCGACGCGGTGGTCGACAGCGGCGCCACCATCCCCTACCCGCCGCTGACCGCGAACCTGCATCACGAGATCGAACTGGTCGCGGCGATCGGCAATGCGGGCTTCCGCATTCCGCGCGACGAGGCGCTTGCCCATGTCTGGGGCTATGCCGTCGGCATCGACCTCACCCGGCGCGACCTGCAGGACCAAGCGAAGAAGGCGGCGCGCCCCTGGGACTGGTCGAAGGCTTTCGACCGTTCCGCCCCATGCGGCCCACTGGTCCCGGCGCAGAAGTCCGGCCATCCCTCGAAAGGCCGAATTTGGCTCGCCGTCGACGGCGAGCCAAATTCGGCCTTTCGAGGGATGGCCGGACTTCTGCGCCGGGACCAGTGGGCC
>NZ_RZOI01001240.1:0-848 GCF_004022645.1 Mesorhizobium sp. M4A.F.Ca.ET.020.02.1.1
CAGGTCGAGCGGCATCGGCGTGTTCTTCATCCAGAAAGTCAGGTCCCTGGACTCCTCGAACACGAACAGCATGCCGTGATCGTCGGCCATCTGCTGGCGGAACATCAGGCCCGCCTCTCGCTCATCGGATGTGTCGGCGATCTCGATCGAAAAGGAGCGTTCACCCGATTTCGTCACCGCCACCAGCGGCGTCGGGTCGACGGGCAGGATCATGGCCTGACCATCGGCCGAAGTCGGCCGCTGTGAATAGAAATAGACGGCGGCCGCGATGACGAAAGCCATCGCGACGCAGACCGCGCCAGCCGTCAGCCAGTTCCTGTGAAGCATGCAAGATCCTCGGCCGGACTGCGCTTAATGCGAGACCGGCAAGGTGCCCATATCCGGGTGAATTTCGGCAGCCATAAGGCCCTTGTCGCCGCGGCCGAAACGAACCAGCACGACCTGACCGGGCCTGAGCTCGGTGATGCCATAGCGCCGCAGCGTCTCCATGTGGACGAAAATGTCCTCGGTGCCCTCGCCCCGGGTCAGGAAGCCGAATCCCTTGGTGCGGTTGAACCACTTCACCAGCGCCCGTTCGAGTCCGCTCTCCGGCGCCACGGTGACATGTGTGCGCTGCTCCTGCATCTCGGCCGGGTGCACCGCCGTGCTGGCATCCATGGAAAGAACGCGGAAGGCCTGCAGGCCGCGCTCGCCCTGCTTGACCAGGCAAACGACACGCGCGCCTTCCAGCGCGGTCTGGAACCCGTCCTTTCGAAGGCATGTCACATGGAGGAGGATATCACCGGAGGCACCATCGTCCGGAAGAATGAAGCCGTAGCCCTTGGCCACGTCGAACCATTTGATCGCGC
>NZ_RZOI01001241.1:0-848 GCF_004022645.1 Mesorhizobium sp. M4A.F.Ca.ET.020.02.1.1
GATCTTGGCCGGCCCCGGGAAGTGCCGGCGAAGACGGCAGGAAGATGCTCGATGCCGCCAAGCTCGCCATGGCCGACCTCGGCAACAATTTGCTGACGCTGACCGTGGAGGATACGCGCGGAGACCCCGGCAATGCCAAGGACCTGGCGATCAAGGCGATAACGACGGGGTCGAAAGTCGTCATCGGCCCGACCGAACTGCCGGCCGCGCAGCACATCGCCAAGCTGTCGGGCTCGACGCGGCCGCCGGTGCTGGCGCTGGCCGACAATTTTGCCGGCGGCCCCGGTGTCTATGCCGTGCGCCTCAGCGAGGCCGACAGCGCGGCGGCGGGCGCGGCGGCCGTCGCCGCCAAGGGCGCCAAGAAATTCGTCCTGCTGGTGGCGGCGGGCAGCAATGCCGCGGCAATCGAAAAGCGCGTCGCCAACGGCCTCAGCATCTATGGCGCGGCGCTTGCCGTCACCCTGCCCTATGCGCCGGCCGACGGCGGCGCCAAGGCGGTCAACGACATGGGCTCGCTGGTGGAGGCGCCCGATGCGGTGATCGTGGCCAGCGGAGACGCCAGCCCTACACCGCTGCTTGCGGCGCTGAAGGCAAAGGGCATTCCCGGCAAGACGGTCTCGCTCATCGGAACCAACCGCTGGCTGGAGCGGCCGATGGATCCGTCGTTCGAAGGCGCCTATATCGCAACGCTCGACCAGGGCGAGACCGGGCCGATCGCCGACCGTTTCAACGCGACGTTCCACTACCCGGCCGACGTCAACGTCGCCTATGCCTATGACATGGTCGCGCTGACGGCGGGGATTGCGAGCGCCGCCGGGCCGAACGGCTTCAGCAAGCAGGTGCTGGAA
>NZ_RZOI01001242.1:0-846 GCF_004022645.1 Mesorhizobium sp. M4A.F.Ca.ET.020.02.1.1
GGCCCGCCAGGACGCCGTCGCCAGCCAGAGGATCGTCAACAGGGCCTTGATTGGCGCGTAGCGGGAAAGGCGATGATGTCGGGGGAAGACGCATGAGCCTGCCGCTTGGCGATCCGAGAACCATCGGCCCGCGCATCCGCATGATGATGCCGCATCTGACGCCGCTGGAGGGGCGGGTGGTCGACATGATCCTCGGCCGGCGCGATTTCGGCGAAAGCACGTCGCTGAAGACCGTGGCCGAAGACGCCGGCGTGTCGGAGGCCATGATCGTCAAGATAGCCAAGAAACTCGGCTTCGACGGCTTCAAGGATTTCCGCGCCGGTCTCGCTGGCTACAACCGGTTGCCGACGGCCGAACTGCATGAAGAACTATCGCCCGACGACACCGACGCCGAGATCGCGCGCAAGGTGTTCCGCACCTCCGTGCATGCGCTGGAGGAGACGCTCGCCATTCTCGATCCGCGGGCGCTGAAGCGGGCGGCCGACCTTATCTTCGGCGCGCGCCAACGTGACCTCTACGGCGTCGGCGGCTCGGCGCAGATCGCGCGCGACGTCGCCCACAAGCTCTTGCGCATCGGCGTGCGCACCAACGTCTTCGACGACGCGCATATGATGCTGATGTCGGCTTCGTTGCTGGGAGAAGGCGATATCGCCATCGCGATCTCCCATTCGGGAACCAGTACGGCCGTGATCGAGCCCGTCGAACTGGCGCGCCGGCGCGGCGCGCGCACGATCGCGCTCACCAACTATGCGACGTCGCCGCTCGCTGCGGCCGCCGACGTGGTGTTGTGCTCGACGGCTCAGGGCTCGCCGCTCCTGGGTGAGAATGCCGCAGCGCGCATTGCGC
>NZ_RZOI01001243.1:0-839 GCF_004022645.1 Mesorhizobium sp. M4A.F.Ca.ET.020.02.1.1
TCCCACAACAGCTTCATGATCTTGATGCGCTCGACATGGCCCATGTCGTTCGAGCCGCGCACATATTGCGCGAGGTAGCGGTCGATCTCCGGATTGTCGAAGTCGCGCGCCGAGGAGGGGAGGTAGATCAGACCCGAGGCGACCACCCGGCGCACCGTGTCGATGACGCGCGGATAGGCTTCCGACATGAAGGTGCGATAGGCAAGCGCGGCCTCCAGGTTGGGCAGCACCGCGCCATTCGCCCATGGGATCGGATTGTGCGCCATCGCATTGGAAAAACTCCAGAACATGTGGCGCAGCGCAATCACCTCGCCGAGCGCTGCCTGGTTGCCGCGGAACGCGTCGCCGCCTGTCGCGCGCAATGCCTTGGCGAGCAGGCCGGCGAGGAAATCGAGCTTGACCGCAAAGCGCGTGCAGCCCTGGAAGCAATAGCCATGCATGAAGCCCGACGCCGGGTGGAAGGAGAGGATCTTCTGCGCATCGCGCAGCACCAGCACGTCCTCCCAGGGGATGAAGACGTTGTCGAGCACCAGGATCGCGTCGTTCTCGTCGAAGCGTGATGACAGCGGATAGTCGAAGGGCTGGCCGACCGTGTTCGCCGTCTGCTCGTAGGAGACGCGGCAGAACATCTTTACGCCCGGCGCGTTCATCGGCACGATGAACATCACCGACAGCGACGGATCCTCGGTCACCGTCGCCGAGCTTTGCGCCAGGAAATTGTAGTGGGTGAGCGCCGACGACGTCGCCACCACCTTGGCGCCGGACACCCAGATGCCGGCATCGTTCTCCTTGGTGATGTGCACGAACACATCCTTCACCTGCTCGGCCGGCTTGTGGCG
>NZ_RZOI01001244.1:0-838 GCF_004022645.1 Mesorhizobium sp. M4A.F.Ca.ET.020.02.1.1
GCGTCTGGGTCGAACGCACCGAGGATGCGCGGAAGCTGGTCGAGGGCGACGACCTTGTCTTCGAGCACGAGTTGGAGCTGCATTTCGGCCTCAGGCTGGGCGAGATCCATGCCGCCGACAAGCCGCGCGCCTGGCCGCTTGGGCTGACCCTTGCCCGCGCCTTCGTCGCGCCCCGCATCGCGCTTGCCGGCGATGCCGCGCACGGCATCCACCCGATTGCCGGCCAGGGGCTCAACCTCGGCTTCAAGGATGTGGCGGCGCTGGCCGAGGTGGTGGTCGAGGCCGACCGGCTCGGCCAGGACATCGGCGCGCTCGACGTGCTCGAACGCTACCAGCAATGGCGGCGCTTCGACACCGTGCAGATGGGCGTCACCACCGATGTGCTGAACCGGCTGTTCTCCAACGACATCGGCCCGCTGCGCGCGGCGCGCGACATCGGCCTCGGCCTCGTCGAGCGCATGCCGAAGCTGAAGGACTTTTTCATCCGCCAGGCCTCGGGCCTGTCCGGCGACACGCCGCGGCTACTGAAAGGGGAAGCGATCTAGCAGCCAAAGAAGGTAATAGAAGACCACTACGGCGGCCAGCATGCCCAGCACCCACCTGCCGGCCCTGGATTTGCGCAACCTGTCTCCAACAGCGTGTCAATCAAATCGGCCAATTCGGCAGCCGCGCAGGCAATTGCTTCCCTCTATTTCCCAACGGTTGGGCATGCCCACCCTGATGTAGGCACAACTGCCTTCGGTTCAAAGATCGGTGGTCGCCTGGATCAATTCACCTCGAACCCAAGCTTCTGCCGCAGCCGCAGCATCCGCTGGTCCGGTATCTTCAGGCTCTGCTC
>NZ_RZOI01001245.1:0-833 GCF_004022645.1 Mesorhizobium sp. M4A.F.Ca.ET.020.02.1.1
GGAGAAGGTGGATCGGCGCGCAGCGCCGAGCCGGATGAGGGGTCTTGGACGGAATGAGGCGTCGATGATCTGGATGATGGTTTGCGCCAAGCTGGGGCACCCCTCATCCGTCGCCTTCGGCGACACCTTCTCCCACAAGGGGAGAAGGGGGAGCCGCGGAGAACCACCCTCAAGTAATCACGCTCGGCTTGTCGCGGCCGGTGTGGCTCTTGATACCCGCAATATCGTCCGCCGCGGCGATGAGGTCGGCGAGCGCTTCCTGCGTGTCGAGATCGTGCCTCGCCTGATCCGGCTCGTAGCGCTCGATATAGACGCGCAGCGTGGCGCCGGAGGTGCCGGTGCCGGAGAGGCGGAAGACGACGCGCGAGCCGCCCTCGAACAGGATCCTGATGCCCTGGTTCTTGCTCACCGAGCCGTCGACCGGATCGTGATAGGCGAAGTCGTCGGCGTTGGCGATTTTCAGGCCGCGCACGCTGGTGCCGGGCAGCGAAGCGAGCTTGGCGCGCAACTCGTCGACCAGTTTGTTGGCGCGCTCGGTCTCGACCTCCTCATAGTCGTGGCGGGAATAGTAGTTGCGGCCGTAAGTCGCCCAGTGCTCGGTGACGATCTGCCTGGCGCTCTCGCCGCGCACCGCGAGGATGTTGAGCCACAGGAGCACCGCCCACAGCCCGTCCTTCTCGCGCACATGGTTGGAGCCGGTGCCGGCGCTTTCCTCACCGCAGATCGTCGCCATGCCGGCGTCGAGCAGATTGCCGAAGAACTTCCAGCCGGTCGGCGTCTCATAGATGCCGATGCCGAGCTTCTCGGCGACGCGGTCGGCGGCGCCGCTGGTC
>NZ_RZOI01001246.1:0-833 GCF_004022645.1 Mesorhizobium sp. M4A.F.Ca.ET.020.02.1.1
GTGCCCAACCGGCTGTTGGTGGCGATCGGATCGGCAAGCACGGCATCGAGCGTGTAGTGGATTGGCGCCGTCGGCAGGCAGAACAGGTCGACGGAGGCGATGACCGGGGCGAGCCGCGCCTTATAAGCCTGCAGGGCATAGAACCCGCGGAAGGCGTCGGCGGCCGATAGGTTTCTGGCGCCGCCGATAATCTTGCGCGTCACGGGATGGAGGGCCGCTTCGTTCACCTCGAAGAAGTCGCGGATCGCGGCATAGCGTTCCGCCACCCAGGCGCCCTCGTAGAGAAGATCGGCGGTGGCGTAGAAGTCGCCGAACGGGATCTCGACCAGGCGGCAGCCGAGCCGCGACAGCAAGGCCAGCGACGCCTCGAAACCAGCCTGCATTGCCGCATCGCCGAAGAATTTCAGGTCGGCTTTTGCCGGGATACCGACGCTCAGCGCCGGCGGGCGCGCCGCGAGCGATTGGACGGCGATGTCACGCGAATAGGGATCGGCCGCGTCGCGCGCGGCGGCGACGGAGAATACCGCATAGGCGTCGTAGACGGTCAGCGCGAAGACCGAGACGCAGTCGAGCGTCCGGCAGGCTGGCACGACGCCAGCCGTCGACAGCGCGCCGACGCTCGGCTTCAGCCCGACGACGCTGTTGAGGCCGGCCGGAACGCGACCCGAGCCGGCGGTATCGGTGCCAAGCGCGAAGGAGACGATGCCGCGCGCCGTCGCCACGGCCGAGCCGGAGGAGGAGCCGCCGGGCACCAGTTTCGGATCGATCGCATTCCTCGGGATCGGCCACGGCGTGCGCACGCCGACCAGACCGGTGGCGAACTGGTCGAGATT
>NZ_RZOI01001247.1:0-829 GCF_004022645.1 Mesorhizobium sp. M4A.F.Ca.ET.020.02.1.1
GGCCTGCTGCAGCGAAGTGAACAAATGCCGTGCCTCGGCGTCGGTCGGCGCGGCGAAGACGTTGAGGCCAAGCATGACATACGGCCTGTCGAGTTCGGCCGACGGCTGGAAGCGCGAGCGGTAGACCTCAAGTGCATGGTCTAGCTCGGCCGGCGCGAAATGCGAGGCGAAGGCGTAAGGAAGGCCGAGCAGGGCGGCGAGTTGCGCGCCGTACAGGCTGGAGCCGAGGATCCAGACCGGCACCTTTTGGCCTTCGCCGGGCACGGCGCGGATGCGTTGACCCTCCTCGGCCGGCTGGAAATAGCCCATCAGCTCGACGACGTCCTGCGGGAAATTATCGCTGGCCTCGAGATTGCGGCGCAGCGCCCTGGCGGTCATCATGTCGGTGCCCGGCGCGCGGCCTAGCCCGAGGTCGATGCGGCCGGGAAACAACGCCGCCAGCGTGCCGAACTGCTCGGCGATGACCAGCGGCGCATGGTTGGGCAGCATGATGCCGCCGGCGCCGACGCGGATCGTTTTTGTGCCCCCGGCGACATGGGCGATGACCACCGAAGTCGCGGCACTGGCTATGCCCGGCATGTTGTGATGCTCGGCCAGCCAGTAACGCCTGTAGCCGAGGCGTTCGGCATGGCGGGCGAGGTCGAGCGAGTTCGCCAGCGAGCGCGAGGCATCGCTGCCTTCGGCGATCGGCGACAGGTCAAGGACGGAAAGGGCTGTCATTTCTCAGCGCTCCACGATGCTCTTTTCCCGCAGCCTGGCCTCGAAGGCAGGCCGGTCCGGGATGACGATGTCGATCTGGTTTTTCAGCACGTCGGCAAGTTCGGCCGCC
>NZ_RZOI01001248.1:0-829 GCF_004022645.1 Mesorhizobium sp. M4A.F.Ca.ET.020.02.1.1
CACTTCGAGATTGCCGATGCGGCCGAGAGGGGTGCCTGTTGCGACGGCATCGCCGGTCCGCGCGGCGAGCAGGGCGCCGCCGGCATTCGGCCGAGTGTCACATTCCGGCATAACTGTATGCACGAGTGATTCTCCTTCGAGCCATCCCTCTTGGCACGGGGATACGGTGTAGGTGCAACAGGATTGTGACAGTACCGTGATACGCAGCGGCGGGCAATACTTCGTCGGCTGGCGAATGCCTTCATCCGGCTACCTTTAGCTGGGCAAAGCCAGGCAATCCAAGGCGTGTGCCGGGGGCAAAAAATTCAGGCCGCGACCTGCGCCTCGACAGCGCTGACCAGGGCGTCCGGGTCGAGCGGCTTGGTGACGAAGCCGCTGGCGCCGTGCGCCAGTACCGTGTGGCGGGTCTTTTCCTGGCTGTCCGCCGACAGCACCATGATCGGGACGGGCGGCACCGCCAGCGCCTCCTCGTGGCGGCGAATGGCGGCGATGGCATCCAGCCCGTCCATGACCGGCATGTGCAGGTCCATCAGCACCACGTCGAAGCGGTGCTTCAGGCCGGCATCAGTGACAGCCTCGACGGCGGCCTTGCCGTTGCCGACCACCTTGACGCGATGCCCGGCCTTCAGGAGCGTGGCGCGGGCGAGCATGGCGTTGATGTCGTTGTCCTCGGCGATCAGCACCGACAGGCCCTGCTCGCCACGGCGGCCGCCGGCGCGCACGGGCGGCGCGCCGCGCTTGTCGGCTTGCGGCAGGGGCAGGGCTGGCGCGTGGCTGGTCAAGAGCACGCGCAGCAGCGTCTCGCCGCGCACCGGCCGCGCCAGGAAGG
>NZ_RZOI01001249.1:0-820 GCF_004022645.1 Mesorhizobium sp. M4A.F.Ca.ET.020.02.1.1
CTCAGTAAAAGCCCGCCGCAAGCACGGGCGGCGGGCCCTGAAAGGTTCGCTCAAATGCCCCGTCGGCGCTTCAATCACACCTGCTTCTGCCCGCACGATCTGGCCATTTGCGAACGCGTGTTCGATCAGGTTTGCGTGGATGAACATCTCGACCCTTTGGGGCCGGATACCGAAATTCTGGCGGAAATGGTTGTGGCCATTTTTCGAAATGCCCACACCGGCGAGCGCGAACTGCTGGAGGCGGTCAGGTCTCGCTGGCGAAAGGTCGCGGGAACTGCGCATTAGAGCAATTCCGGGAAAGTGCAGCGGTTTTCCGTCCGGAATTGACGTCGATCTCGCCATCGCCTGAAGAGTTCGGTGCCTATTTCAGCGAAAACGCCGAACGGAATTCCTTCGTGTTGTTGCGGTTGGGATAGGCCTGGTCGGGCACCGGAACGCCGAGATGGGCGCAGAGCGGTTGCCAGCCGTCGCCCAGCCGGTGGACCAGCAGCCGCTCGCGCGGTACGGCCGCCATCACTGCCTCGACATTGGCTTCGTAGACGGCGATCGCATGCGCCCGGTCGTGCGGACGGCCGCCGAACACCTGCCTGGCGATCAGGGTAAGGCCGAGCGCGTCCTGGTCCTCGATCTGGCCGATGCCGGCCAGGATGGTCTTTTCGAAACTTTCCCACCAGCTTTCCGGCGAGCGCCAGGTGAGGATGACGCGGGCGTCCGGATAGGCCTTGATCAGCTCTGGCCAATAGTGCGCCGACGGCCAGTCCATGCAGGAATTGTAGCCCGAGAACAGTTCTTTCCAGTCCGGCGCCGCCCCTTTCGCCAG
>NZ_RZOI01000124.1:0-10992 GCF_004022645.1 Mesorhizobium sp. M4A.F.Ca.ET.020.02.1.1
CCTAACGACATGGGCGAAAAGGGTAATTCCGCGATCGCGCCAGTACCATGATGCGACGACGGGAATCGAACCCGTACGATCGGAAATCGAGTGATTTTAAGTCTCTCTGTGTGTCCACCCTTGGGTGTCCAAAGTGCCACGCAAAGCCTGAAGTGACGCTTACTAGTGGGCTTTCAGCACAATCAGACCGCAGAGAATGATTATCGCCACCAGGATCAGCGCCCACGACACGGCGCCGCGCGAAAGGCGCCTCCTCCGACCGCGCAGGGCCTGGTCTCGCCAGCGTTTAGCCTGATCAGCCCCTATGTTTAATTTATCCACGCCCTTCTCTCCCCGAGCGCCGAGAATGCTTCCACACAGCAATCGAGTCCATAGCTGAGAGATTGCTAAATCGGAGTAGGTATCGGGAGGTCGGTTGATGCGCGATTACGACCTTACACAGCGACCCGGCCAAGCCCTCCTGGGGTAGGACGAGGGGTTCAGGGCAGCGGGATCGGCTTGTCACTGAGTGTGTGTAAGTAGGCGATCAGATTGACCCGTTCAGTCTCATCCGGAACACCGGGCATCTCCATGTAAACGCCTGGCGTAGTGACCATGGGCTCAAGCAGATATTTGTTCAGGTCCTCGTACGTCCACACGCCTTCCCAGCCCAGCAAGGTGTCGGAATAACGCATTTTTGTCATAGAGGCCTTATCGCGGCCGACGACGCTCCACAAGTTCGGCCCCGTCTTGGTTCCTCCCTGTGGCTCGACATTGTGGCAACCGGCACATAGTCGGGTGAAGGAGGTTCGGCCTTTCTCAATATCGGCGGTAGCCAACTTCATCGAGATCGGAGACGGCGTTGGCAAGATGACGCCGTGCGACATGAGATAGTCAGCGATTTCGCGTAGCCCCTTGAATTTTGCCAGATGGAGCGGCGTCTTGCCGTCCTTTGTCTTCGCATTGACGTCCGCGCCGGCCTCGACCAGTGCCCTCACGCAATCGAGGCAACCCAGATTGACCGCGATGTGGATAGCGTTTTCGCGGCTGCGCTTCGAATTTGGATTTGCGCCTCCGTCCAGCAACAGTTTGATCAAGTCGATCCTGCGTTTTGCCAAAGCCGGCATGAGAGCAGGACCCAAAAGCGGTGTCGGGGCGGCGTTGACGTCGGCACCGCGATCCATGAGCAGTTTTGCCGCCGCAAAATGCCCACTCTTAACCGCAAGATAGAGTGGTGTCGCTTTCCCATCGCTCTCATCAACGCCAGCACCTGCGTCGAGCGCTGCGGTGATCGCCGCGACATCGCCCTTCGTGGCGGCGTCGTGGATAGCGGCGGCATGCGTTGCAATCGGAAGGTGCAAAAGCACCAATGGAAGCAAAAGCAAAACGCGGCGCATTCGCTACCCCCTGTGTCAAACCGGAGGACTGGGCACGCTTTGAGAAGGGCAGAGTTTAGGGTGAATGCTCAATCGCGACAAGGTATTTCAGCGACCGCTAACGGAACAGAACCAGGAGTTTCGCGAGGAGTGATCGCAATAATCTCTGACAAAAAGAGGCCGGCGCCTGTTGGGCGGGGGGCTTTGGGGTAAGACGCCGGCCCTAGGCGGATCAAGTCCGCCGCCAGAGGAACTTAGCAAGGTGGGCGCTGAGCGTAATTCCGTGATCGCGCCAGTGCGATGGTGCGGACGACGGGAATCGAACCCGTACGATCAGAGATCGAGGGATTTTAAGTCCCTTGCGTCTACCAGTTCCGCCACGTCCGCGCCCGTTGCTTTTCGGGGCTTCGGGCCGAAACGTCAACCGCCCATGTGCGGACGCGTAAATGCAGAGCGTCCGGCAGCCGCGTTCAGGCTGCGATCGGGTACAATTTCAGGTGCTGGATCAGGATGATCGTCTTGGCATCGACAATGCGCCCGTCGGCGATGCCGGCCAGCGCGTCGTCGAGCGTCATCTCCAGCACCTCGATGTCCTCGCCCTCTTCCGGCGCGCCGCCGCCGGCCGAGATGCGGTCGGCCGGCGTGTAGCGCGCGACGAAGAACCAGAGCCGCTCCGTCACGCTGCCCGGGCTCATATAGGGCGCGAACAGCCGCTCGACGTCCTTCAGCCGGTAGCCGAGCTCTTCCTCCGCCTCCTTGTGGATGCAGGTTTCCGGGTCGTTCTCGTCGAGCAGGCCGGCGCAGGCCTCGATCAGGGGCTCGCGATGGCCGGTGACATAGGCCGGATACCGGAACTGCCGCACCAAGAGCACGGTCGAGCGAGCGGGATCAAAGGGCAGAATCACCGCGCCATCGCCGCGATCGTAGGTCTGGCGGATCTGCGTCTCCCACTGCCCGTCGCGTCGGCGATAATCGAGCACCGTCTTCTTCAGGACCGCCCAGTCGTCGGACAGCACCTCTTCCGAGCGGATGCGAATGCGATCTTCCATGATGAACTCCTGTGCCGGCGGCAAGGCGTAGCCGCGAACCGGCGCTCATGCAATCCGGCCAGCGATTGGGCCAGAAGCAGGTTTCACCGCCTCGTGTCTGGTGCGTGCCGGCGCCCTTGCCTAAATTACAGCATCCCCTGCCGGAGCTCCTTTCATGACCTCATCGCTTTTCCAGCCGATCACGCTTGGCGGCCTCACCTTCCCCAACCGCATCGCAGTCGCGCCGATGTGCCAGTATTCGGCCGAGGATGGTTCCGCCAGCGATTGGCATCTATACCATTGGATGAACCTCGCCATGTCCGGCGCCGGCATGGTCACCGTCGAGATGACCGACGTCGAGCGGCGCGGCCGCATCACACATGGCTGCCTCGGCCTCTATTCCGACGACAACGAAGCCGCTGCCCGGCGAACGCTGGACGCGGCAAGACGCGTCGCCGCGCCCGGCACGAAATTCGGCACCCAGCTTGCCCATGCCGGCCGCAAAGCCTCCAATCGCAAGCCGTGGGAAGGCGGCGGTCCGCTCGCGGCCGGCGAGGATCAATGGCCGATCGTGTCAGCCTCGGCCATCGCCTACGACAAGGGCTGGCAGGTGCCGCACGCGCTGGAGGAAGACGAGATCCTGCAGGTCATCGAGCGTTTCGCCGATGCGGCGAGGCGTGCCGAGCGCGCCGGCTTCGACTTCATCGAACTGCACGCCGCGCACGGCTACCTGATCTTCCAATTCCTGTCGCCGCTCTCCAACCAGCGCACCGATCGCTGGGGCGGTTCGCTGGAAAACCGCATGCGCTTTGTCCTGGAGATCGCCAGGGCGGTTCGGCAAGCCGTCCCCGGGCTGATGATCGGCACGCGTCTGTCGGTCAAGGAATGGGTCGAAGGCGGTTTCGATGTCGAGGACGCCATCGCGGTCACCAAGGCGTTGAAGGCCGAGGGCATCGCCTATCTCTGCTGCTCGAGCGGCGGCAATTCCCCCCTGCAGCAGCTGCCGTCGGGCCCCGGCTACCAGGTGCATCTGGCGGAAGCGGTGCGCAAGGGCGCCGGCATCCCGACCCGAGCCGTCGGCCTGATCGATGATCCGAAGCAGGCCGAGGCGATCGTTGCCGAGGGCCAGGCCGACATGGTGGCGCTGGCGCGCGCCTTCCTCGCCGATCCACGCTGGGGATGGCGGGCCGCGGCCACCTTCGGCGAGGAAATCCACCCGGCGCCGCAGCTTGCCCGCTCGGTGACGACGATGCGGCATTGGATGAAGGCGGCGGGCTGACCAACTTCGCTGAGACGTTTGGGCGCAGCCTGGAAGACACGATTGCAACCAAATTGGCTGCTTTGCGTTTGCGGCCATGATGGACAGCAAGCCTTTTGAAAAGCCGGTGGTGGTCGAACTCGGCCATGTCGGCAAATATCGCCAGATCCGCAGCACAAAAGAAGCGGCGGAATGCCTGATGACGGTTTGGCCGCTCAATCGCGGCCCGCGGCATCGTGATGCCGTCGACACTTGCCTCAAAGTGCTGGAAGGATATCGTTCGACGGCGGATGCGCGCCGGGCCTTGATCGAAGCGGCCAAGGAATCGGAAGTGCTGGTGCCCGACGACCGCTTGCCCGACGATCGGCTGCATTGAGCAAAAGGGGGCTTTTCAACCGGAGGACTTCATGGCGAAGCTGACTTACAAGATCGTCGAGCACGATGGCGGCTGGGCCTACAAGGTCGGTGCGACCTTTTCGGAGACGTTTCCTACCCACCAGGACGCGCTGCGCGCCGCCGAGATCGCTTCGGCCGAGCAGCAGATCGCCGGCGCCACGGACGGCATCCAGTACGAGGACGCCGAAGGCAATTGGCACGACGAACTGGCCGACGGCCGGGATCGGCCACAAACCGAAGTTTCCGACTAGCGTCTGCTCCTGGCGCGGCCCTTGCCGCAGCGGCCGCCGATACCCGCCAGGGCATCCTGCCGCCACTTGGAAAGCGTGCGGTCTACTTGCCGCAATACTGATCGTTGACTTTCTGCCCGGCAACGGCGTCGGGTCCGGACGTGCTAGAGGCGCAGGACCCGGCCGGGTCGGGGTTGCCCAGCGTGTTCAGGCCTGACGCATCGCTGCCGGCAATGCTGGCCGTGGTGTTGCGATCGACGGGGAACGTGTCTTCGTTTCGAACAGCCAGTTGCGATGGCTTCCAGACGTTGTCTCGGCCGACTGGGCCAATGCCGATGTGGCGAGGCCGATCGTCAAAGCCGAGGCTGCAAGCAGTCTCATCATCATTGGTTTTGCTCCCTGATGCGACATGGGTCAGACCCGATGGTCACGTCGAAGGTTCAGTGAATTGTCGTGAGGGCTGGGTGATGTTCAGCCAGCAAACGCCCGCTCGGCAATGCGCCTGACGAAAGCGGCGACGCGCTCCGGCTCGATGAATTGCGGCATGTGGCCCACGCCGTCGACGGCCTCGAAATCGAGCCCTTTGAGCCTGTCCCGCATCGGTTGGCCATGGACAGCCATGCCAATGACGCGGTCGGCGGTGCCGAACAAAATGCCGGCAGGCATGGCGATCTCGCCATAGCGCTGCTCGATGCGGCCGAGATCCTGTTCCACCGCAACAACATCGGTCGAGGTTGCATGGAAATGGGCGGGCCGCAACCCGAGCCAGCCGCCTCCTCCGGTCATATAGTCACCTGGAACGGCCTGCTCGCGAAGATGAACCTCATTGTCGGCTCCGCGTATTTCAAACTCAACGGTATCGCCACCGTATACGCCATGATCCGGCGCAGCAGCCGCGAAGGAACGTAGAGCAGGTCGAATTTCTGGCGCACCCTGGTTTCCAGATGCGTCAGGGGTGCGAGCAAGGCGATGCCCGAAATCCTCCCGGGGTGCTCCACCGCCAGCGTCAGCGCGATTGCGCCGCCCAGCGAATGACCAACGACCAGCGGCTTCTCCAGCCCCAGCTTGTCGATGAAGCGCCGCACGATTTCGGCCTGCTCGGGCAGTCGCCCGGTGGCGTCGCCAGCCCGCACCGAATAGCCAGAGCCCGGACGGTCGAGCGCGATCAGCCTATATCCGGGGCCAAAACGGCCGAACAGCGTGTGGCGGAAATGATGGTGCTGGGCGCCTAGCCCATGCAGGAAAACGATCGGCCTGCCCTCGCCTTCCTCGACATAATGGATGCGGTTGCCGTCGATCTCGACAAACGTTCCGCGCGCCGGCACCAGCCGTTTCGCCTTGGCGGCGATCCACCATGTCGCCAGCACCAAAAAAAGAAGCACCACGACCGCCAGCACGACCACGCCACCGAGCAGCCACCACAGAATCGATATCGACATCTTCCACCCGCAGCAGACCGAGGCAGATTACCCGCCGCAGATGTCGCTGCAAGGCGCCGCCGTGGCATAGTGCTGGCTGATTGCCGGCGGCCCATCGCCGCGCTATCTCAGGCGACCCTGTTTGCCGGAGCCAGCCATGCCTGAAATTGTCACCGCCGCCATGCTCGTCATCGGCGACGAGATCCTGTCGGGCCGGACCAAGGACAAGAACATCGGCCACCTTGCCGACATCATGACGGCCATAGGCATCGACCTGAAGGAAGTGCGCATCGTTGCCGACGAGGAGGACGAGATCGTCGCCGCGGTCAATGCCGTGCGCGCTCGCTACACCTACGTCTTCACCACCGGCGGCATCGGCCCCACGCATGACGACATCACCGCCGATTCGATCGCCAAGGCGTTCAGCGTGCCATGCGAATACGACGCCAAGGCCTATGCGATGCTGGAAGCGAGCTATGCCGCGCGCGGCATTGAATACACCGAGGCGAGGAAGCGCATGGCGCGCATGCCGCGTGGCGCCGACCATATCAACAATCCGGTGTCTATCGCGCCGGGCTTCCGCATCGGCAACGTCCATGTCATGGCCGGCGTGCCGTCGATCTTCCAGGCCATGCTCGACAATGTCGTGCCGACGCTGAAGGCGGGGACCAAAATGCTGTCGGTGACGGTCCAGTGCCCGTTCGGCGAGGGCCTGATCGGCGGCCCCCTGGCCGATATCCAGAAGGCGCATTCCGACACCATCATCGGCTCTTACCCGAAATATGGCGACGGCAAGTTCTGGACCGAACTCGTCGTGCGCGCCCGCAGCGAGGAAGCGCTGGAGGCCGCGCGCAGGGATGTCGAAGCCATGGTGGCCGGTCTCGCCAAGGCGGCCGGTTGATCCAGGTCATTCCGGAACCAAGCGCGCTCCTCTAGCGTTTGTCGCAGGCGATTTTCGATCGCCGCAAGATGAGGGATTGCCATGCGCTTCAAGACCATCGTCGCCATATTGCAGAACGAGCAGGACGCCGAGCGCGTGCTCGATTGCGCCATCCCGCTTGCCGACCGCTTTCAAAGCCATCTCGTCGGCATCCATGCCGAGGCGCTTCCAGTCCCCTACACCTCGGCGACCGGCTTTCCGGACACCGAGTTCCTGCAGGTGTCGGCCGAGATGAACCGGGAACGCGCCGACAAGCTGGAAGCGCTTTTCCTGAGGCGCATCGAAGCGTCGGGCCTATCCTTCGAGTGGCGCAGCCTCGAGAGCTTTTCCGGCGACAGCGCGCTGACCGGCATTTCAAGCGTCCGTGCAGCCGACCTGATCATCGCCGCCCAGCGCGACACCGGCGGCGATCCGAGCGCCGATGTCGACACGCTGGTCTATGATGCCGGACGGCCCGTGCTCGTGGTGCCGCATGAAGGCCCCCTCATCACAACCTTCAAGCGTGTGCTCCTGGCCTGGAACGGCAGCAAGGAGGCCGCACGCGCCGCCTTCGACGCCCTGCCCTTCATCAGCGAGGCGGAGAAGACGGACATATTGATCATCGATCCGCCGGAGACGCTGGACGAAGCCCCGGAGGCCGCCGGCGCCGAGATCGCCGCGGCGCTCTCCAGGCACGGCGCCACCGTCAGCGTCTCGGTGCAGAGGTCGAACGGCGGTTCCGTCGATGACCTGATCCAGACACGCATCGCCGAGACCGGCGCCGACTTGCTCGTGCTCGGTGCTTACAGCCATTCCTGGCTGCGCCAACTGCTGTTCGGCGGCGTGACACGCACGGTGCTGCGCACCGCGCCAGTGGCGGCCTTCCTGTCTAGATGACCTAACGCCGTTCAAAGCAAGCGCGGCGTTAAGTCCACCGGTATCGCTAGCCGCCACCTTGCCAAGGGCGGCATTTTCCCGCTAATTCCGCCTGCATTCCCCTTGGATGTCGTCACGCGCCTGGTCGCGTGTTGCGGAGTGCGCGAAAAATGTCCCTTCCCGAAAAAGCCTTCCCGGTCTCCTGGGACCAGTTCCACCGCGACGCCCGCGCGCTTGCCTGGCGGCTTGCCGGCGCCAGCAAGGGGCAGTGGAAGGCGATCGTCTGCATCACCCGCGGCGGCCTTGTGCCAGCCGCCATCATCTCGCGCGAGCTCGGCATCCGGGTCATCGAGACGGTTTGCGTCGCCTCCTATCACGACTACACCAGCCAGGGGCAGTTGCAGGTTCTGAAGGAAATCACGCCGGCGTTGCTCGCCGACGACGGCGCCGGTGTGCTGATCATCGACGACCTCACCGACACCGGCAAGACCGCGGGCATCGTACGCGCCATGATGCCTAAGGCGCATTTCGCCACCGTCTACGCCAAGCCGAAGGGGCGACCGCTGGTCGATACCTTCGTCACCGAGGTCAGCCAGGATACCTGGATCTACTTTCCCTGGGATATGGGCTTCACTTACCAGAAGCCGATCGCCGACGATCACGCCGGCTGACCTGGTTAGATATTCTACTGAAACGATTCAGCGTGCATTTTTTTGCTACGCGAGCAAGGAGCGCCGAGAGCCCTGTTTCGCGTGATCGACTTTTCTTGGTGGAATTCAACAAGTTCCTGTGAAGTTTTTTACTTTTGTTGCGTATAATCGGTCGTAAGATTCGTTTCTTAAGGCGACAACGAGTTCGAGGGCTGGGGCTAGCTTCTCCAATGTTGACGAGGCCAACGACGCACTATCATCTAGCCGAAAGGGTCCGGCGACTGTTCGGCACCGCGCCGTGCCGCCTGCAGGTTGCCGCTTTGCCCTGGCGCGAGGCCGGCGATGGCGTCGAGATCATGCTGATCACCAGCCGCGACACCGGCCGTTGGGTGCTGCCCAAGGGTTGGCCGGAAGCCAAGGAGCCGCTTTGCGAGGCGGCGGCGCGCGAGGCCGGCGAAGAAGCCGGGTTGCGCGGCACGGTCTCCCATCTCGAAGCCGGCCGCTATTTCTATGCCAAGGCACTCGCTTCCGGCGAGGAAGTGCCTTGCGAGGTGCTGGTCTTCCCGCTGCGGGTCGACCGCGTTGCCGACCGCTGGAAGGAAAAGCGGGCGCGCACCCGCAAATGGGTGAACTCGACCGAAGCCGTGCGCATGGTCAACGAGCCGGACCTCTGCCAGATCATCGCCCATTTCTGCGCCAATCCGCGCAAATTCGCGTGAATTGACCGCCTAACACCGGCACGGCGGAGCCATGCTTCGGACCGGTCATTGCCGCGCGCCAGTATGACCTCTAAGATCGATTCGGCTGCCCTGGCATACTTGGCGATGACCAACACCACACAACCACTCGAAAACAATTCCAGCGACAGCCGTCGCAAGCACCGCCAGCGCGTGCTCAAGGGCGGTTCGATCATCACCGGCATCAAGAATTCCGAGATCAGCTGCACCTTGCGCAACCAGAATGAGGGCGGCGCCGAGCTGAAGGTCGCGCCGGACGCCCGCGTTCCCGATCGCTTCCTGCTCTATGTACCGGTCGACGGCGTCGCCTACCGATCGGAGGTCCGCTGGCGCCGCAACGATCGCGTCGGCGTCCAGTTCACCGGCACCGAGCCGAAGCCGAAGTTGCACTACGGCTGATCGCCTCAGCGGGCCTTGCCTCTGTGTCGATTTGAAGGGCGTCCGGAGCGAGTGGATGCCCTCTTTCACGTCAGATGACCAGACCCTTGGTCAGCTCGAGCGCCTGGCGTTCGAACAAGCGGCGATAGATGCCGCCGTTCAGCCGGATCAGCTGGTCATGCGAGCCCTCCTCGACGATGCGGCCACGATCGAACACCAGCAGCCTGTCGAGCGCCCTGACGGTCGACAGCCGGTGGGCGATGACCAGCGTCGTGCGGCCGACCATCAACCGCTCCATCGCCTGCTGGATCAGCACCTCCGATTCCGAATCGAGGCTGGACGTCGCCTCGTCGAGGATCAGGACGCGCGCGTCGGCGAGGAAGGCACGCGCGATCGCCACCCGCTGGCGCTCGCCGCGCCGCATGCTCGATCTCGGGCTGCGTGGCGCTGGGCCGGGCATAGGCGATGTTCTCGGCCAGCGAGCGGTGGAACAGGATCGGCTCCTGCTGGACGATGGCGATCTGCGCGCGCAGTGATGCCTGCGCCACCTCGGCAATATCCTGGCCGTCGATCAGGATCCTGCCGGCGTTCACATCGTAGAGGCGCTGGATCAGCTTGACGAAGGTCGTCTTGCCCGAACCGGAATGGCCGACCAGCCCGACGCGCTCGCCGGGCGCGATTTCGACCGAGAAATCGCGGTAGAGCGGCAGCCGATGGTTGCCATAGTGGAAGGTGACCTTGTCGAAGCTGATGCCTCCATCGCTGATGCGGATCGGCCCCGCGGTCGTCCGGTCTTCGATGCCGAGCGGTTCGGCCTGGAAGTCGACCAGTTCCTCCATGTCGTTGATCGAACGCTGCAGGTTGCGGATATGCGTGCCGATGTCGCGCAGATAGCCCTGCAGCACGAAGAACGAGGTGAGCACGAAGGCGACGTCGCCGGCGCTGGCCTCGCCCCACGCCCACAGCATCAGCGCCAGACCGATCACAGCCGTCCGCAGCAGCAGAAGCATCGTGCCCTGCGTGGTGCCGTTGACGGTGCCGCGCACCCAGGTGCGGCGGGTGCGGGCGCGCCATTTGGCGACGACCCAGGCAAGACGCGCTTCCTCGCGCGCCTCGGCGCCGAAACCCTTGACCACGGCATTGCAGCTCACCGCATCGGCGAGTGAACCGCCAAGGCGCGTATCCCATGTGTTGGCGAGCCGGGCCGCCGGCGCGACATAGCCAAGCGACAGCATCGCCGTCACCATGATGAACAGCACAGAGCCAGCGGCGACCACCGCGCCCATCAGCGGCCAGAACCAGCCGAGCAGCAGGGTCGAGCCGACGAGCATGACGACCGACGGCAACAGTGCGATCAGGATCGTGTCATTGAGCAGGTCGAGCGCCCACATGCCGCGCGTGATCTTGCGCACGGTCGAGCCGGCGAAGCTGTTGGCATGCCAGTCGGTGGAAAAACGCTGGACGCGGTGGAAGGCGTCGGCGGCGATGTCGGCCATCATCTTCAGCGTCAGCTCGACGATGGCCATGAAGGCGGCGTTGCGCAGCACGACGCCGGTCAGCGCCAGGGCGACCAGCATCCAGAAGGCTGAGATTGCCGCGTTCCAGGCGACGTCGTCGGCAGCACCACTGCTGGCGACGGCGTCGACCAGCCGTCCGGAATAGAGCGGCGTCAGCACATCGGCCAGCGTCGACAAAAGGAAGGCGGCCATGATCAGCGAAAGCCGCCACGGCTGGCGCCGCCAATGGC
>NZ_RZOI01001250.1:0-820 GCF_004022645.1 Mesorhizobium sp. M4A.F.Ca.ET.020.02.1.1
GCCATCTCCTGGTCGACGAGACCTATCGCGACCTTTCCTACGGCCGGCGCCTGCCGGCGGCCGCATCGCTCAGCCAACGCGCGATCAGCGTCTCGTCGCTCTCCAAGGCCTTCGGCATTCCGGGCATCCGCATCGGCTGGCTGGTCACTCGCGACGCCGCGCTCCAGGAAAGGTTCCTCGCCGCCAAGGAGCAGATCGGCATCTGCGGCAGCGTCATCGACGAAGGCATAGCGCGCGGCATGGTCGAGCGTCGCGATGCGTTCCTCGCAATACTTCTGCCCGAGATGGCCAAGCGGCGCGACATCGTGCAGGCATGGATCGACCACGAACCGCTGGTCGACTGGGTGCGGCCGCAAGGCGGCGTTGTCGGCTTCCCAAGGCTCAACGTCGATCCCGAATTCGACCTCGATCGCTTCTACACAAGGCTGCTGGAAGACCACGGCACCTATGTCGGCCCCGGCCATTGGTTCGAAATGCCGAAGCGCTTCTTCCGCGTCGGGTTCTGTTGGCCGAAGGAGGCCGACTTGCGCGGTGGGCTGGAGGCCATTTCCGCCGCGCTCAGGGACTGACTTTCCGGTCCGCCTTGCCGCCAGCCGGAAATTTCTTGATCCAGCGCGATTCTGCCACACATCCCGCCGCGAACTTTGCTAGAAGGTCATCTGGCCGGACCAGCGCCCATCGTGGAAGTTGCCCCGCCGGCCTTTTTTCGCAACGGGGCCTTTCTCTCCATGGCACTTGAACAGACTTCGCCGGACCAGCGCTATGCCGCTTTCCGGCACAGACCCTTCCTCAGCTACTGGGTGGCGCGCTTCCTCACCAC
>NZ_RZOI01001251.1:0-810 GCF_004022645.1 Mesorhizobium sp. M4A.F.Ca.ET.020.02.1.1
TCTCAGCTACCACGTGCAGAAGCGGCAGTTCGAGAAGGGCGGCTGGCTGGCCGATATCTCCGGCTATCTCGCCGATCCGACGCTCACGGATTCGGCGCTGGTCGAGGGTGACTTCGCCGATGCCGGCATGGTCTTCGCCAAGGACGCGCAAGGCGCGCTGCGCTCGCTGCCGTTCTCGGTCGACTACTGGATCCTCTACTGGAACAAGGAGCTGTTCGAGGCCAAGGGCCTCAAATATCCCGAGACGTTCGAGCAGCTGGTCGCCGCCGCCGAGGCGCTGACCGATGCTTCAGCCAACACCTATGGTTTTGTCGCCCGCGGACTGAAGAACGCCAACACGCCGGTGTGGACGTCGCTGATGCTGGGCTACGACATGACGCCGCTCGACGCCGACGGCAAGCTGCGCACCCTCTCGCCCGAGGCGGTCGAGGCCGCTGGCCTCTACCAGCGGCTGATGACCAAATCGGCGCCTCCCGGCGTTACCGGCTTCAACTGGGCCGGGGCGCATCCCGCCTTCCTCCAGGGCAAGATCGGCATGTGGTTCGACGTTGTCGGATTCGCCCCGCCGATGGAGAATCCGGAAAAGTCGAGAGTGGTCGGCAAGGTCGGCTATGGCGTCATGCCCAAAGGGCCCAAGGCGCATGCCTCGGGCACGTTCGGCGACGGCATCGGCGTCACGGCGGCCAGCGAGAAGAAGGAGGCCGCCTATCTGTTCTGCCAGTGGGCGGTGTCGCCCGTCATGGGCGCGCGGCTGCTGCAGGCGGGCGCCGGCGTGCCGTTCCGCAAGTCGGTGCTGGAGGATCCCAAAGT
>NZ_RZOI01001252.1:0-806 GCF_004022645.1 Mesorhizobium sp. M4A.F.Ca.ET.020.02.1.1
CGACGACCTCAAGCTCAAGCACTACACCGAGACCGTCGACAAGAACTCGCCCGAGATCGAGTTGCTCAATCCGTCGGCGCTGCCCAACGGCTATTTCGCCGAGATCGGCTTCGTCGGCAACGACAAGACCGGCGCGGTGCCGGGCGCCGATACGGTGTGGACGGTCGACGGCAACGCGACGCTGACGCCGTCGACGCCGGTGACGCTGACCTATTCGAACGACAAGGGCCTGACCTTCAAGCGCACCGTCTCGGTCGACAACGACTATATGTTCACGGTCTCCGACACGGTGCAGAATTCGGGCGCCGCCGCCGTCTCGCTGTTCAACTACGGCCGCGTCACCCGCTTCGACAAGCCGGCCGTCGCCAGCACCTATGTGCTGCATGAGGGTCTGATCGGCTATACCGGGACGGAAGGCTTGCAGGAGCACAAATACGCCTCCATCGAGAAGGACAAGCAGGCCCAGCCCGGCAAGTCGACCGACGGCTGGCTCGGCATCACCGACAAATACTGGGCGGTGACGCTGGTGCCGACCGAGAAGCAGCCGTTCCAGCCGCGCTACGCCTATTTCGAGGATGGCCGCCACCGCTACCAGTCCGACTTCCTGACCGACGCGATCAATGTCGATGCCGGCCAGTCGGCGACCGTCGAGACCGAGGTCTTCGCCGGCGCCAAGGAAGTCGCCAAGATTAACGCCTATGCCGAGGACCGCCACATCAAGCGGTTCGACCTCTTGATCGACTGGGGCTGGTTCCACTTCATCACCAAGCCGATGTTCTGGCTGATCGACACGCTTTACAAATTCT
>NZ_RZOI01001253.1:0-803 GCF_004022645.1 Mesorhizobium sp. M4A.F.Ca.ET.020.02.1.1
GCCCAAGGCACCAGCCATGTCGGTGAGCGACTGCTTCCCGTCGCGCTCTATTTGCAGAAGCACCTCGTCCTCATCTTTGCGTGCGGTATCGGCAGCCTGGCGAGCGCCGCGGCTCGTCAATGCGTGAGCCATGACGGTCGGTATCGGCTTGCCTTTGCTGTCCACCAGAGCAGGCGCGGTGACGGTCCTCACTTCAAAGTGCACCGGTTCGAAGTCCGGTCCGCGATGTTTGCCTTGCCAGTGCATCCGCGCACCCCCGTCTACCTTCGCCAGCGTCAGGTTGCCGTCGATTTCGTTGAGGAAACTGCCGCCGCCTTTCGGCAAAAGGTTTTCCGCGCTGGCGTTTTTGACAGGATGGGCGGCGACGAAGACGCAGGGCTTGCCGGGTAACTCGGTCAGCTTGCGCATGTCTCGAGCGTGGTTGCCCATCTCGACGTTGCTGTTCTCGTCGGATCCTTGAAAGTAGGCCGCACTGGTGTCGACAATGACGAGGTCGACGCCACCCAATGCCTCGGCCGCTTCCTCGATTTTCGATATCGAGTCCGGAATACTGTACGTGCCGGCGATGAAGTGGACGTCGATGTCGGTTGGGTCGAACTGCAGTTCGTGCGCCATAGCCAGCCAACGCATGCGCACATCGACCGGATTCTCGCCCGCACTGTAGATAACCCGGCCCTTCCGCACCTCACGATCGCCCAGCCGTTTGCCGAGCGCTGTGCAGTACGTAAGGCAGAGCAGAACGGCCGTCTTGCCGGCGCCTGTCATGCCGGTGAGCGAGTAGATGAACGCAGCCTGCGCTACGC
>NZ_RZOI01001254.1:0-803 GCF_004022645.1 Mesorhizobium sp. M4A.F.Ca.ET.020.02.1.1
GGTTCCCCCCCGAAGCGCCCGAGCGGCAAGAAGCCGAGCCCGAATTAGGAGAGCGTCGCTGAAGCTAGTTCAGCGCCGCTATCAGCTGCCGCATTGGCGCAGCTGCGCGGCGTAGTCCCGGGCCATCTTCTCGGTGGCCCGCGCGTAGCTTTGCACGCCGGCGTCGCCGCGGCTGCCGCGGCCATAAGCCGTCCAGCCGAGATAGTAGGCCAGATAAAGATTGTAGGTGTCGTTGCGGGCGACGCTGAGCGTGTCGGCGGTCTTGGAATGGTACCAGCCGACGAAGTCGACGGCATCGGCAAAGCGCGTCCGGCGTGCCGCCCAATTGCCGGTCTCGCTCTGGTATTGCGACCAGGTGCCGTCGAGCGCCTGCGAGTACCCGGTGGCGCTGGACACGTGCTTCCAGGGAATGAAGCCCAGCAGCTTGGTGCGCGGCGGCCTGGCGTTGCTCTTGAAGCCGGATTCCTTGCGCACCGTCGCCATCAGCACGGGCACGGGCACGCCATATTTCTCTTCTGTGCGCTCGGCGGCCGCCTGCCAATTGTCGAACCAGCCGTCATTCTGGTCGAATACGGCGCAGACGTCGTTGATGTGGCTCGGCGGCGTCGCGCAGGCCGAAAGCGCCAACGCCAGCAGCACAGTGACAGCTACAATTTTACTAAAACTCGACCTACGCATCGGCAGACGAATAGGCCGAAAACATAAAGGGATTCTTGCGGCGTTTCTTAACGGGTGGCGACCGGCCGTCGCCGGCTTGCCAGGTGTTATGATTTCGACTCTCTATGTCGCTTTTGTCGCAATGG
>NZ_RZOI01001255.1:0-802 GCF_004022645.1 Mesorhizobium sp. M4A.F.Ca.ET.020.02.1.1
GCATTCATGGTCGCGCGATCGATGCGGCCGCCGCGCATCGGCAGGCGCCCGACATAGACGTTCTCCGCCACCGACAGGTCCGGCAGCAGCTTCAATTCCTGATGGATCATGCCGACGCCGGCCTCGATGGCCGCGGCCGGATTGGCGGGGGAGTAGGGCTTCCCCCGCCAGATGATGGTGCCGGCATCGGGCTTGGTCGAACCGGCGATGATGTTGGAGACGGTCGACTTGCCGGCGCCGTTCTCGCCGAGCAGCGCCACGACCTCGCCCGGCCGCACTTCGAAGCTCGCATCGGCCAGGACCTGCACCGGCCCGTAGCTCTTGCACAGACCGCTGACGAAGAGCCCATTGTGCGGGCTTCCGCTTTGGCGAGGGTCAGGGGACATCATGGCGCTCTCTAGAAGGGTGTCAGTCCTTACGGATGCTTGGCGATGAACTGCTCGACATTGTCCTTGGTGGTCAGCGTCGCTTCCTGCAGCTGTTCGGCGGGGATCTTGTCGCCGGCCACCAGCTTGATCGCCGCGTCGACGGCGAGCCGGCCCATGCCCTGCGTCTGCTGGGTGGCGGTGACGTCGAACACGCCGTCCTTCAAGGCCTTCAGCGCCGCCACGTCGCCGTCAAAGCCGGCAACCCACACCTTGTGGCCGGGATTGGCGACCTTGACCGCCTGCGCGGCGCCCAGCGCCAGCGCGTCGGCCTGGCCGAACACGATCGACACCTCGGGATGCGACTGCAGCAGGTCCTGCGTCAGCTTGAAGCCCTCATCCTGGTGCCAGCCTTCGCTCCACAGCTCGCCAACCAC
>NZ_RZOI01001256.1:0-800 GCF_004022645.1 Mesorhizobium sp. M4A.F.Ca.ET.020.02.1.1
GACCAGCACCCAGCCGGCCCGTGCGAGCCGAAAGGCGGCGCCGACGCTGCTCATCGCCCAGCCTGCTTCAAAGTCTCCCGCCTCAAAGCTTCCAGCCCGAATGAAGCGCGGCGATGCCGCCCGAATAGTTGCGGAAGGAGACGCGATCGAAGCCCGCGCGCGAAATCATCGCCGCGAAATTCTGCTGGTTGGGGAATTTGCGGATCGATTCGACGAGATAGGAGTAGGGTTCGCCTTCGCCAGTGACCGCCTTGCCGATCCGGGGTATGGCGTTGAACGACCAGGCCTCGTAGACCTTGTCGAGCAGCGGCATCTCGACTTCGGAGAATTCGAGGCACAGCAAGCGTCCGCCGCGCTTCAGCACCCGATAGGCTTCGCCGAGCGCCACCTCGATGCGCGGCACGTTGCGGATGCCGAAGGCGATCGTATAGGCGTCGAACGTGTTGTCGGCGAATGGCAGTTCCTCGGCATTGGCCTCGACGAAATCGGTGCTTTCGCTCAGGCCTTTCTTCTCGGCGCGCTCGCGGCCGACGTCGAGCATCGATCCGTTGATGTCGAGCACGGTGGCATGCGCGTGGCGATCGCTGGCCTCGACGATGCGGAAAGCTATGTCGCCGGTGCCGCCGGCAACGTCGAGCACCTTCCAGCCCGGTCGTTTCGGCGGATTGAGCCACGTCACCATGGCGTCCTTCCACAGCCGGTGCAGTCCGCCCGACATCAGATCGTTCATCAGGTCATAGCGATTGGCGACCTTATGGAAAACGTCGTTGACCAGGGACTGCTTATCGCCTGCCCCTACC
>NZ_RZOI01001257.1:0-795 GCF_004022645.1 Mesorhizobium sp. M4A.F.Ca.ET.020.02.1.1
CTTCAGCGCCGCCTCGATGGCGCTGCGCGTGTTCTTCCGCACCGAATTGGGATCGTTGAAATATTTGGAGACAGTCGTGCGAGACAAGCCGACGAAGTCAGAGAAATCCTCCATCGTCCTGATCGTCTTTGCCATTCACAGGCCCCCTGTTCGACCCTTCCCGTCACTCTCTACGTGAGTCACCATCTTGCGCAAAGCTGCAACGCTTCGACCGTGCCAGGCGAGTTTCCGGGTCGATGGGAGTGCCGCGCGTTTTCACTCATATATCCGCCGAAAACTGCACCTTCATCGTCGCCGGATCGCCACCGCTCTTGGCGAAGAAGGGCAAAAGTTCCGCAAGCGGCAACCGGTGGCTGACCAACCGTGCCATGGTGCCGTCGTCGCGCCTCAGAATGTCGAGCGCTTGCGGGATGTTGCGGTTCAGCGAATGCGAACCGACCAGCCTGATCTGGCGGCGGAAGATCTCGAACGGCGCGACCCAGATCCTGGCGTCGGGCGCGCAGACGCCGAAGACGAGCCCAGTGCCGCCATCGGCTGTGAAGCCGATCATGGCTTCGACCACCCTGGCAACGCCGGTGGCGTCGGCAACGAAATCGAAGCCTTTCGTCCTTGCCGCCAGCGCCTGCGATCCGGACAGCAGCGGCACCAGCCCGAGCGCCTCGGCGAAGGCAAGCCGCTGCTCGCTGATGTCGGCAACCGCGACGCTCGCCACCCCCCTCGCCTTCAGCGACAGCGCAAGCAGCAGGCCGATCGGGCCGGCGCCGAAGACCAGCGCGGTGCCGGGCACGCGTGCGC
>NZ_RZOI01001258.1:0-795 GCF_004022645.1 Mesorhizobium sp. M4A.F.Ca.ET.020.02.1.1
GGTCGACAGCGTCACCGACATGACGTTGGCTATCGTGATCTCGCCGTTCTTGACCACTGCACGCTGCTCGCCGGCGCCGACCGCCAGGATCGTGGCGTGCGGCGGGTTGATGACGGCGGCAAAATCCTTGATGCCGAACATGCCGAGATTGGAGACCGCCGTGGTGCCGCCCTGATATTCCTCCGGCTTCAGCTTGCGGCTGCGGGCGCGGCTGGCCAGATCCTTCATTTCATTTGAGATGACCGACAGCGTCTTTTCGTCGGCATGGCGGATGATCGGCGTGATGAGGCCGCCCGGGATCGAGACCGCGACGCCGACATCGGCGTGCTTGTGCTTGACCATGGCGCTGTCAGTCCACGAGGCATTGGCGTCCGGCACCGCCATCAGCGCCATCGCCATCGCCTTGATCACCATGTCGTTGACCGAGAGCTTGTAGGCGGGAACCTCGCCCTTTTCGGTCTTCTTCACCGGCGCGGCGGCGTTGAGCTGTGTGCGCAGCGAAAGCAGCGCGTCGAGTTCGCAATCCAGCGTCAGGTAGAAATGCGGGATGGTGCTCTTGGCCTCGACCAGGCGGCGCGCGATGGTCTTGCGCATGTTGTCGTGCGGGACGAGTTCGTAGGAGCCTTCGGCGAACAGCTTCAGCACCTGGTCGTCCGACATTGGCTTCGGCGCTGCAGCCGGAGCTGCCGCCGGAGCACCGGCAGGCGCCTTGGCGGCTGGCGCTGCTTTCGCGCCGCCGCCGGCAATCGCTGCCTCGACATCGGCCTTGACGACGCGGCCATGCGGGCCCGTGCC
>NZ_RZOI01001259.1:0-793 GCF_004022645.1 Mesorhizobium sp. M4A.F.Ca.ET.020.02.1.1
TCGCCGGTGACCGGATCGATGACGAAGTCTTCCGTCAGCGCGAAACCTATTCCCTGCACGGCGCTGCCTTCGAGCTGCGCCTCGACCAGCAACGGGTTGATCGCACGGCCGATGTCGTGGGCGACGACATATTTGGCCACCGTGACTTGCCCCGTTTCGGTGTCCACCTCGACCTCGGCGAACGCCGCCTGGTGGTTGGGGTGATGCGAGGTGGAGAGGTAGGAGCCGGTCGCCACGAGCTGTCCGCCTTCGGCGCCGAAATTGTAGATCGCGTCATAAGCGATCTCGCGTACGTCGAAGCCCGTCTTCGGGCTGTCGATAAGGAAGACCCGGCCTTCGCGAACGTCGATCTCGTCTGCCGTGGCCGCGACCTGGCGCAATTCGAATTTCGCGACAGCGAGCGCCTTGATCTGATCCTTGATCTTGGTGCCGGCCGCCGCCACCGCATTGCCGATGACCAGCATGGAACGGCTGGCATGGGAGCCGATGTCGAACATGGTGACGTCGGTGTCGCCGGTGGTCACGCGCACCTGCTCGTAGCGCAGGCCGCTCGATTCCGCGCCGACCTGGGCCAGCGCGCCGAGAATGCCTTGGCCCATTTCGCAGGGGCTGACGATGAGGTTCAGCGTGCCGTCGCTCAGCACCTTCATGACGGCGCTGGAATGCTCCAGCAGGAAGCCGCCGGCGCCGCTGGCGTGGGTCAGGATGGACATGCCGACACCGCGCCGGTAGCGGCCGTCCTGCTTTTGGCCCCAGCCCTTCCATTTCTGTGACCAGCCGAAACGCTCCGCTC
>NZ_RZOI01000125.1:0-10945 GCF_004022645.1 Mesorhizobium sp. M4A.F.Ca.ET.020.02.1.1
TCGCGCGCGTCCTGGATGACCGCGTCGGCTACCGCCATCTCGGTATAGAGCAGCGCCCGGCGCGTCAGCTGACGGTGGAAGTACCGGCAATGCCGATCCGTCCAGTCCATCATTGGCGCGATCGCCAGCCGATTCATCACCTTGCTCATCTCGTTCGTTTCCGCGGGCCGCGTTCGCCCGACGGCAACACTGTGGTCAGCCCGGCGAGCCGCACCATCTAGTCTATTCTCGATTTTTTTCAATTGCCTCGGCCTGTCGTTGGTAATGGCGTTGGCCGGCAAGAAAAGCGCCCGCCGGCCTCCCTATCGGCTCGGCTGTGGTGAGCGGTCCTTGTTCCGCTTGTCTGCGACGTAGCTCTGCCCATTCTCCATCTTCATTATGTCGAAGAGGCCAGTCGCCGCGAAGAGTGCCGGAAAGTTCTTCACTCCATAGTTTCGTGGATCGATGGGCGCCTGTCGTTTCGCTGCGCTTCCTGCCGATGACATAGCTGCCCATCCATCGTCTTGCGCCGTGGCTTCCACAGCGCCACGCAGGATCGTCACGAGGGTCGTATCTTGCGATAGAGACTTGCCCGTTCGCTTGTCGGCGGGCTTTTTAGACCTGGCCGCCGATTCCGCTTTGGTCTTTGGTTTCTCGCCCGGGGCTACAGGAGTTGTCGGTTGCTCAGCATCGTCCAGGCTATCGAGGTAGAGGAAAGTCGTGCAGGCATTGATGAACGGTGTGGGCGTTTTGCGTTCACCAAATCCGTAGACTTCGTGTCCATTGGCCTTCAACTGCATCACTAGTGGCGTGAAATCGGCGTCGCTGGAAGCCAAACAGAAAGCGTCAAGCTTTTGAGTGTAGAGAAGCTCCATTGCATCGATCACAAGCGCAATATCGGTGGCGTTTTTGCCGGCGGAATAGGTGAACTGTTGAATGGGCCGAATTGCAAAATTGTGCAGTTTGTCTTTCCAGTTCCTGAGATTGGCGCTTGCCCAATCGCCATAGGCGCGGCGGATATTGGCCGTGCCGTATTTTGAAAGTTCCGCCAGTATCGCTGCGATCTTGCCGTGGGACACATTGTCCGCATCGATGAGCAAGGCGATTCGCCGATCAGATGTGGTTCGCGACCTGTCCTCATTTTCCATTCGATTGTTCGCCCTCCCTGCGCATCTTCATTGATAGCATCTGTGCAATGTGCGCACGATTGTGGTTCAAGCAGCGCCCCTCGGGTGCGCCGTGAGGGGCAGTTGGCCTATCGACACCGTGGGGGCCATGCCACCTTAATTTCGATCGATCTTCGGCGACGTTACGGGCTATGCGAAATATTCGACTGCTGCGGCCCAAAGATCTTCAACCGTGGCGAAGATAGGCTTTCGCCGGCGAAAGCTGGGCGCCTTCCAGATGTCGTTACCTTTTGGCGCTTGTATGGCGCATGAACCTGGTGGCGAAGCCGCGACCCTTTTCGATCGCGGGTAGCCAGTTTTACTCGCCGGCCTTGGCATCGGCGCCGACAGTGCTGTTGCCCGCTTCGCCATCCTTAGCGGGTTCGTCGGCCGGCTTGATATCCATGGCCTTGCCACGCGTCTTGGTCACCCTTGTCCTTCGGCTCCGCACACGCGACACCGACGTTGCGCTCATCAGCAACTACGGCTCCTTAGGGGAACCCGAAACCACCGACCGCGCTTACCGGGCCGCCGCGCACGATGCCGATGAGAACGCCGTCGGCAACTTTCTCGACCGTGCCGAACCCGACCTGAGGCGCGGCACCTTCGATATCGGCGATGGCGTTGATGATTTCCTGCCCATCGCCATCGGATATGATGGTTGCGCAGCGTGTCGACATTGCTTGCTCCTGTAGTTGTGAAAGGAAAATATTCTACGTAAGATTGATCAACAGGCACGCGTTCGCGGGTTCTTCAGCTGATGTGCAAACCTGCATTACTGGATTCAATTCGGGGGAAGAATGAAACTCGGGCACGCTTTCGCGGTATCCATCGTCGGTATTTGCTTCGCAATGTCGTCTGCCTCTGCAGGACAAGGAGAGCAGAGCAACATCAATTTCTTGGCCAGAATGGACCAGGCCAGATTGAATAAGGCCGCGAGAATGGCGGGCGACCTGATCGGCGTAATGGAAAGATGTCGGTTGAACCCGACAGAGGATGGGAAAGCCATAATGGCCGTTCCCGTCCTTTTGTACCACGGGCTGGAGAAACACCTAACGCCAGATACACGGAAGTTCCAGAGCGCCGCGCACGCCTATGAAAGGGCTTTCGCCATGGCGGTTCAGAGGGCGGGGAATTGCAAGACTGAAAAGGCCAAGTACCCGAACCTGTATCGATAGGGTTATGAGCCGTGTTCCACTACCCTATTCTAGTGCCCCTCTTTGTCCATAAGCACCGCAATTCGGGCTGCGGCGCCGGCGCTGGCGGCCGCAAAGTCACGGGATCTTTCTATCTTACCAAGCGCCTCGGTTAGTCTTTTGCCATATGTTCCTAGCGGCCCGCCCGGGTGAGGCGAGATATCCAGCGATTGCGCTAGCTTGCGATCTGTCGGCAGGTTGAGCAGATTTTGCGGTGCGTTGAGATTAAATAGTTTGTTTTTAGCTAAAAGACTTAGCAACAGGCTCTTGGGAGCCAGATCCTGTGTGATGACGTGGTGCTCACGGAACAATTCTGTGCCAGCCATGGTCAAATCTCACATCTTCTCAACATTGGTGAAGTCGGGACCGGTGACACCGGCGACCTTGCAGGCAGACTTCAACACTTCGTCGCAGAAGATGCTGCCAGCATACGGCGTACGAAATATATGGGCATCGGCGACCACCTCATCCCGGAACACAAGGCTGGTCGGTCCTACAAAATCGTAGATCTTCACATCCTCATTTGTTTTGTAATCACGTTCGTAATCGATCCTTATTTTCGACGCGCTTCGTCGATGGCGTCCAGGACACGTACAACATCGGCCAAATAATATTTCGGCCCTTGCGAGCCGTCTGCCAAAGTAAAATCGCAGTCGACAAACTCGAAGCCGGCTGCGTCGACATCCTCGAAAACCCGCTTCAGGCGTTCGGAAACGATCAGGTAACCGTGCAATATCTCCAGATCGCGCGGCATCTTGCCCTCCTTAGGGTAGTGAACAAGCTGAGGTTTTTCCGGCAGTTCTGCGAAGCCATGGCCTTTCGCTGGGGGCGGCGCGAAGACGATGAGGCCCGGCGTTATCAATGCATCCTCGTTTGCAATGCGTACGCCGTGGCCTTTACCGCCACGCAAGTCGGAGTCGAACTTGAAGAATCGACGAGATTTACCGACCTGGCGGGGAAAGGTTGTTTTGGTGTTTTCTGCCGCCTTCATAGAAGACCTCCCTGTGTATCCGTGGAAGAAATATTCGATGATATCATATACAGTTGCGTTCGAAATTCGCTCTGCCAAGGCATGTTTGCGGCGCAATTGGCAGGTCAACCTCTCATGGAACGCCTCATCGGTCATCTCCTTCAGCGGATCGAGCAGGAACTCCAGGATACGTCCCGGCGGTGGCCGTTGACGCCTGTCGTGGCACGCCGGCCGAATTGGCCTCGTTGGAAACGGTCAGAACGTTGCCCAACAGCGTACATCTGGAGAAGGAAAGGCTTCCAACTCGACGCGCACCTCCACCCCCATCGTGGACAAAACCTATCGCAACTTTCCGCGGGCCGCGTTCGCCCGACGGCAACACTGTGGTCGCGCCGGCAAAGCCGGAACAAAACGCTCTGGGGCGCCGTTGGAAAGCATGTTGATTCTCCGTCCTGGTGACCTGCGCGGCAACAAGCGCATCGATCGCCATCGTGCCGCGCAGTTGGCGATGCTGCGCGGTCGGCTCATGAGGCGGATTGCCAACCGCAAGGCTGCCGAGGTCGAGCAGGTCGCGGTATTTGTGCACGCCGCGCATCAGCCCGTCTTCAAAATGAAGGGACCGCAAAGCAAACGGAAGCGGACCGATGGCTGAAATCCTGAACTTCAAACCGGCCTTGGCCAGACAGCGCGGGCGACGAGCCGAGCGCTCGATCAATCGTGCAAATGAATTGCTCGATGAGGACTGCGGTGTCGGTCTGAGCCTTGCGTTGTGCGGCGGTATCAGATCCGCACAGTCGCGAGTGATCGACGCGCGGACTCGCTTCCTGAAGATTCGCCCGACCGCCCATTATTGAGGCATCGGGTAGGTAGGCGGAGGCGCGACATTCCATCCCCAAAGGGATATGCCGCTGCTCTCCTTTTGAAGTGATCGCCAATCGGGAGGATGCGGCATCATAATGGTTGAACTTGTGGTTTTGGGAGAAGCCGTCACCATGTTGTTTGAACCCCTCAACTCGGACGGCCAAAAGCGAAGCGCCGACTACCACGCTGCGCGGCTTGCGATGCTCCACGACCGGTTGGCGAAGAAGATCAAACAGGTCGACCATGCGGCCGCGCAGGTTGAGCAGGCAGCGGCAGTTTTGATTGAGGCCGCGCATCAGCCGACTGCCCCTGACGCAAGGGGCTGAGAAACCACTGCTCATGCGGCGGACCTCCGTTCAAAGCAGTGCCCGACCACTGTGGACTGCTTTCAAGCCACTCCGAAATCGCTGGCGTCTTTACATTTCATACTTGACACTTACGCTCATGATTTAATAGACAGCAGCCCATCCGACGTCGGATTTTCCGGTCCCGTCGGATGCCTGAATGCAAATCAAACAATGTCGATCGTTCGTGCGCAGCGACGCGCTATCGCGGGCGTGAAGGAATCTTTGCGCGTTTTCGGGGGGAAGTTGAGCGGTATGGATTTCTCGCTGAGTTTGGCGCCGGACCTAGTATCCTATATCCGCACGCTTCTACGGCTGCTCCATTTCGCTGGCCTGGTTTTCGGGTTCGGCGGTGCCGTCTTCCTCGACCTGCTCTTGGCACGCTACCGTCGAATGGTCGTCACCGCCGAACTCGTCGGCAATGTCGGATGGATCAGCCGTTTTGTGGCGACGGGGCTCCTGATGCTCTGGATTTCCGGCATCGGTTTTCTTCTGGTCTATCAGGTGGCGGAACCGCAAAAGCTGATGAACCCGAAAATCTGGGCCAAAGTGACCATCGTCGCCATCCTGTCGATCAATGGCTTAGCCATTCATCGGCTTGTGCTGCCATTCCTGCGCCAGCGGATCGGCCATCCGCTTCTGTCCGGGGTCAAGGGCCGCACCAAGGCGGCGTTGATCGGCTGCGGCGTCATTTCCGCCGTATCCTGGACCGTCCCTGTCGTGCTTGGCGCCGCGCCGCAGTTAAATTTCGTCGTGCCCTGCGCGGTCATTCTGGCCAGCTACGCCCTGGTGGTGGTGCAGGCCTTCCTGATCGCGACATTCGTTCTGCGGGACACAGCCGGAAGCGAGGCATCTCCGTCAGATCTGTCCGACAGCATCGAAGAACAACCCATGCTCCATGCGGCGCCGGCGGCCTGAGCCAGGGAATTTCCTGTGGCGGCGCCAAGTGCATGAAGATGTGGGGAACAAGCTTGAAGTATCAGCACAAACGGTTGCGAGGAGACGGGCTGGGACGTCACCACCTCGGAACGGCACGCGGCGGCCGAGCAAACCGACCCCTCTGTCAACCCGTCGTCTTGTGCGCCCTCAAACGGCCGTGCCTCGTGATGGGAACTGAGAAAGCCAACGGATAAGCAAGGAGCCACGGTCCGCGCCGCAAGGGCACGAACACCAGCCAGTTCTGGCGAGATACGGCGCCTACCGACGTAAGGCGTAAACGTTGTCCATCGCCTCGCCGCCGATCGGCATGGCCATGTCGTCGTCGAGCAGACGGGTGATGCGGGCGAAGCCGGTAAAGGCCTTTCTCGCTTCCTCGGCCGACATATTGCCGGCCATGGCGGCGGAACAGCAATTCAGGGCGCATTGATAAACCGGTCCGCGCCGCCCCGTCGGCCATTTCCGCAGGAACACCATCGCCTCGGCGACACTGTCCACTTCTTCCACAGGCTGACCTTGCCCAGGCAGAATCCGCACGGGCGTAAAGAAATGCAAGCGATCCATCGTTTTCCTCCCGGCCGATCGCGGTGCACAGAACCACATTAAACACCCGGCGGACCATTTGGTTCCACAAAAATCAAATGAGCGCGCAAAAAAATGATGCCTCGAAGCAACGCGGCCGATCCCATTGCTACGATCGAACGCCGGCAAAGGAGGGTTGAAAGCCGATCGCCGACTCGCGCGACAAAAAGGAGGAATCCGCAATACCGGCCTGCGATAAGCACGATTCTCATTGAATATCTTTAAGGCCAAAGCCGGCAAATGGGTTGCTTGCCGGTTCCCTTGCGTCAGGCATAACCTGCGCAACCAACGCGTGGAGGCGCGTCGCACAAGGGGAGGACATCGCAATGACCATACAAGGCGCATCGCCTGACCTGTATAATGAGGATCTGGCTCCGGCCAAGGTACGCAACTGGGGACCATTCTCGATCTTCAACGTGTGGACGTCCGACGTCCACAGCCTCTGGGGCTACTACCTGGCGGCGAGCCTGTTTCTCTTCTGCGGCGGCTTCGTCAACTTCATCATAGCCATCGGCATCGGTTCGCTCATCATCTACGTGCTGATGAACATGGTCGGTTATGCCGGCGTGAAGACCGGCGTGCCCTACCCGGTGTTGGCACGCGCTTCCTTCGGCATCTGGGGCGCCAACGTCCCCGCGCTGGTCCGGGCCATCGTCGCCTGCTTCTGGTACGGCGCGCAAACGGCGGCCGCCTCGGGTGCCATCGTGGCGCTGCTGACGCGACTGCAGTGGTTCGATGAGTTCAACAGGACTTCGCACCTTCTCGGCCATTCAACCCTGGAAGTGATCTGCTTCGTCATTATCTGGGCGCTGCAGTTGCTGATCATCCAGAAGGGCATGGAAACAGTGCGGCGGTTTCAGGACTGGGCCGGTCCGGCGGTGTGGGTGATGATGCTGCTCCTGGCGATCTATCTCTGCGTCAAGTCGGGGAGCTTTGCCTTCACCAGCGACATCCCGATGGATGTCCTGCGCGAAAAGACCGCCGATGCCGGCATTCCAGGCGATCCCGGCTCCTGGACGGCGCTCTTCGGCGTCGCGGCGATCTGGGTCACCTACTTCTCGGCGCTCTATCTCAACTTCTGTGACTTCGCCCGCTACGCGCCTGACAACGCGGCGCTGCGCAAGGGCAATATATGGGGCCTGCCGGTCAACCTGATCCTGTTCTCGCTGGTCGCCGGCGTCACCACGATTGCCGCCTACGATGTCTACCATGAGGTGCTGCTGCATCCCGACCAGATCTCGGCCAAGTTCGACAGCTGGTTCCTGGCGGCGCTCGCGGCGCTCACCTTCGCGGTGGCGACGCTCGGCATCAACGTGGTGGCGAATTTCGTCTCGCCGGCCTTCGACTTCTCCAACGTCTTCCCGCGCCAGATCAACTTCAAGAAGGGCGGCTACATCGCGGCCTTGATCGCGCTCGTGCTCTACCCCTTCGCGCCCTGGGAAGGCAGCGCCGCGCACTTCGTCGGCATCATCGGCGCGACGATGGGACCGATCTTCGGCGTGATGATGGTCGACTATTACCTGATCCGGAAGGGTGAGGTCGATGTCGAGGCGCTCTACCGCGAAGACAGCGAGTTCCGCTTCCAGGGCGGTTGGCACGTCAACGCCTTCATCGCCGCCGGCATCGGCGCGATCTTCTCCTCGATCCTGCCCAACTTCACCAGTTGGCTGCCGTCCTGGTGGGGTGTCTATGGCTGGTTCTTCGGCGTAGCCATCGCCGGCGCCGTCTACTACGTGCTGCGCACCATGGCGCTCGGCGCCGGCGCCAAGACGGCGAAGGCTTGAAATCAGGCAGTAGGCAGTAGGGCTTAGGGAATAGTTCCGCCTACTGCCTACTGCCTACTGCTCAACATCTCCGCCAGCCTGCGCACCGTGTTCCAGTTGCGCGAAGTACCGATGCCCATGCGCTTGTGATTGCTCGCCGCCAGCAGCCGTGAGCTTGGTCGCTCGCGCGAAAAGACGAGCCAGATGTCGCCGCCGACCGAAAGCACCTTTTCATCCTCGGCGGCATAGGCATCGAGCGCCGCGACGGCATCCGCCGGCGCAGGCTTGCGCATGACGCGCACCGCGACCTGATCGCCGGCATCGGCGGACTCGGCCGGGAACGGATTGCCGCTCGCGAGCTTCAGCCAGTCCTCGGCGCTGCGCACGATGATATCGACATGGCGGCCGAAGGTCTTTTCGAACGCTGCTTCGAGCCGTTGTTCGAGATCGGCGATTTTGGCCGCCCGCGCGTCGAAGACCAGGTTGCCCGTCGCCACCAGCGTCCGGACATTCTTCAGGCCGAGGCTCTCCGCCATCGCCTTGAGGTCGGACATGACGACGCGTCGCCCCTCGCCCAGGATGATGCTGTAGAGCAGCGCGACGTAGGTCCGCATCAAACGAGGCGCGACTGGTCCACCGCGGCCGAGATGAAGCTCGCGAACAGCGGATGCGGTTCGAGCGGCCGGCTCTTCAATTCAGGGTGATACTGCACGCCGATGAACCAGGGATGGTCGGGGTATTCGACCGTTTCCGGCAACACGCCGTCGGGCGACATGCCGGCAAAGACCAGGCCGCAATCCTCGAGCCGCTGCTTGTAGTCGATATTGACCTCGTAGCGGTGGCGGTGGCGCTCTGAAATCTGGGTGTCGCCGTAGATCTCGGCAATCTTGGAACCCTTGCTCAGCTCAGCCTGATAGGCGCCGAGCCGCATGGTGCCGCCGAGATCGCCGCTTGCCCTGCGCTTCTCCAGCATGTTGCCCTTCAGCCATTCGGTCATCAGGCCGACCACCGGTTCGTCGCTCGGACCGAACTCGGTCGACGAAGCATGCTCGACGCCGGCCAGCGAGCGTGCAGCCTCGATGCAGGCCATCTGCATCCCGAAGCAAATGCCGAAATAAGGCACCTTGCGCTCGCGGGCGAATTTCGCCGCCAGGATCTTGCCTTCCGAGCCGCGCTCGCCGAAGCCGCCGGGAACCAGAATGCCATGCACCTTTTCCAGCCACGGAGTCGGGTCTTCCTTCTCGAAGATCTCGCTCTCAATCCAGTCGAGCTTGACCTTGACGCGGTTGGCGAGGCCGCCATGCGACAGCGCCTCGATCAGTGACTTATAGGCATCCTTGAGGCCGGTGTACTTGCCAACGATGGCGATGGTCACTTCGCCTTCCGGATTGTGGATGCGATTGGAGAGCGCCTGCCAGGGCTCCATGCGCGGCTTCGGCGCCGGATCAATGCCGAAGGCGGCGAGCACTTCCGAATCCAGCCCCTCCTTGTGATAGGCCATCGGCACGTCGTAGATGTGCGGCACGTCGAGCGCCTGGATGACGGCGCTTTCGCGCACATTGCAGAACAGCGACAGCTTGCGGCGCTCTTCCTTGGGGATGGGCCGGTCGGCGCGCACCAAAAGAATGTCGGGCGCGATGCCGATGCCGCGCAACTCCTTGACCGAGTGCTGCGTCGGCTTGGTCTTCAATTCGCCGGCGGTCGGTATGTAGGGCATCAGGGTCAGATGCACATAGACCGCGTTGTTGCGCGGCAGGTCGTTGCCGAGTTGGCGGATCGCCTCGAGGAACGGCATGGCCTCGATGTCGCCGACCGTGCCGCCGATCTCGCACAGCACGAAATCGTAGTCGTCATTGCCGTCGAGGACGAAATGCTTGATCTCGTCGGTGACATGCGGAATGACCTGAACCGTGGCGCCGAGATAGTCGCCGCGCCGCTCCCGCTCGATGATGTTCTTGTAGATGCGGCCGGTGGTGATGTTGTCCTGCTGGTTTGCCGAGCGGCCGGTGAAGCGCTCATAATGGCCAAGGTCGAGGTCGGTTTCGGCGCCGTCATCGGTGACGAACACCTCGCCATGCTGGTACGGCGACATCGTGCCGGGGTCGACATTGAGGTAGGGATCGAGCTTTTTGATGCGCGCGCGATAACCCCGCGCTTGCAGGAGAGCCCCAAGAGCTGCCGCGGCGATGCCTTTTCCGAGTGAGGAAACCACGCCGCCAGTGATGAATACATATCGCGCCATGGGAGTCATCGCTTAACGCGGCCGGATTGATTCCGCCAGAGAAAAAACCGCCGCGAAGGCTTTTTCCCAAGAAGGCGCGAAGCCCCGAAGGGCAAGGAATAGTTTCAGTCAAAACAAAAAGGGCCGGCTGAGCCGGCCCTTTCGGCATGATGGCAAAAGCCTCAGATGATAACGACCTTGGTGCCGACCTTGACCCGGCTGTAGAGGTCCATGACGTGCTCGTTGATCATGCGGAAGCAGCCATTGGAGGCGCTGGTTCCGATCGACTGCGGCGCGATGGTGCCGTGGATGCGCAGGTGCGTGTCCTTCTTGCCGTCATAGAGATAGATAGCGCGCGCGCCGAGCGGGTTCTCGCCGCCACCGGGCATGCCGTCCTTGTACTGGCCGTAGTGCTTCGGTTCACGCTTCTGCATGTCGAGCGTCGGGATCCAGCGCGGCCATTCCTGCTTGTCGCCGACGGCGACCGTGCCCTTGAACTGCAGGCCTTCGCGGCCAACGGCAATCGCATAACGGCGCGCCGTGAAGGCGGATTCGACGAGGTAGAGACGCCGGGCGCTGGTGTCGATGACGATCGTGCCCGGCTCATAGCCGGTGAAAGTGACGTCCTGCGGCACGAATTCCGGCTTCACCTTGAACGGCTTCTTGGCGTCCTTCTTGGCGAGAGCCGAATCGAGGGCACGCGTCTCGGGCAGATAGCTGATCGATGACGACGATGAGCCGCCGAACAGTCCTGCGAATAGGCCACGGCTGCTCTGCTTCTGGCCGGGCGCCTCGCTGCGCAGCTCGCCATTGTTGCCGGTCAGCGCGACATTCATCGCCTCGGCCGGGATCGGCTCGGCCGACTGGATCGGTTCGACCGGCGCGATCGGCTCGATGATTTTGACAGGTTTCTTGCCGGGGTTGGCG
>NZ_RZOI01001260.1:0-793 GCF_004022645.1 Mesorhizobium sp. M4A.F.Ca.ET.020.02.1.1
TTGGCGCTGAGTGCCGCCCGCTTCTTCGGCCGGCAGCCGGAGACGATGGTCGCGGTGACCGGAACCAGCGGCAAGACTTCGGTCGCCGCCTTTACCCGCCAGATCTGGGAGCAGGCGGGCCTTGCCGCCGCCTCGATCGGCACCACCGGTGTGGTCGCGCCCGGCCGCAACGACTACGGCTCGCTGACGACACCGGATCCGGTGGCGCTGCACCTCCTGCTCAAGGAACTGGCCGACGCCGGCGTCACCCATGCGTCGATGGAGGCCTCCAGCCACGGCCTCGACCAGCGCCGGCTCGACGGCGTCAGGCTTGCCGCTGGCGGCTTCACCAATCTCGGCCGCGACCATATGGACTACCATCCGACGGTCGAGGACTATCATCGCGCCAAACTGCGCCTGTTCGACACGCTGCTGCCCGAGGGTGCGCCCGCCGTCATCTTCGCCGACGATCCGTGGTCAGAGCCTACGGTGCGTGCGGCAAAGGCGGCAGGGCTCAACGTGTTGACCGTCGGTCGGCATGGCGACTTCCTCAGGCTGAAGCGGGTCGAGCACGAGCGACATCGCCAGCGGGCCGAGGTCGAGGTCAATGGCGTGCTCCACGAAATCGACCTGCCGCTGGCCGGCGATTTCCAGATCGCCAACGCGCTGGTTTCGGCGGGACTTGCCATTTCCACTGGAACGCCGGTCGCCAAGGCTTTGATGGCATTGGAAAAACTGAAGGGCGCTCCGGGACGGCTCGACCTCGTCGGCACCACGGCCAACGGCGCGCCAGTCTATGTCGACTATGCCCACA
>NZ_RZOI01001261.1:0-793 GCF_004022645.1 Mesorhizobium sp. M4A.F.Ca.ET.020.02.1.1
GTCTATCTCAGGGCCGCGGCCAATTGCGGCGCATCGCCGGCGCAGGCGTTTCGCCAGGTTTTCCTGCCGCTGTCGGCGCCGGGCCTTGGCGCCGGCAGCGCCCTGACCTTCGTGCTCTGTCTCGGCTTCTACCTGACACCGGCGCTGCTGGGCGGCGGCCGCGTCGCCATGTGGTCCACCCAGATCGCCGATGCCGTGTCGAAGTTCGCCAACTGGGGCGCGGCCAGCGCGCTGAGCGTGGCGCTGCTGGTGGTTACCGGCCTTATCCTGCTGCTGATGCGATGGGGCGTGCAGCGTTTGGGATCATCGGTCGGGGAGCATTGATGCTGAACCACCGCGCTTCCTCCACCCAGATCACGCACGGGCAGCGCCTTTGGCTCTACGTGCTGGTGGCGCTGGTGATGGCCTTCCTCGTCATCCCCTGCCTGATCATCATCCCGCTGTCCTTCTCCGACTCCCAGTATCTGGAATTTCCGCCGCGTGGCTGGAGCCTGAGATGGTACGAGGCCTTCTTCACCTCCGATGAGTGGCTGCGTTCGGCTATCGTTTCTCTCAAGGTCGCGTCTTCCACGACAATCCTGGCGACGGTGCTCGGCACGCTTGCCAGCTACGGGCTTCACAAACGTGCTGGCGGCTTCAATGCCATCGTGCGCGGCGCGCTGATCCTGCCGATGATGGTTCCACTCATCTTCGTCGCCATCGGCGCCTTCCTCGTCTACGCCCGGCTCAACCTCAACAACACGCTGACGGGCCTCGTGCTGGCGCACACGACGCTGGCCATTCCATTTGTGAT
>NZ_RZOI01001262.1:0-789 GCF_004022645.1 Mesorhizobium sp. M4A.F.Ca.ET.020.02.1.1
CTTCGCGAGGAGGAATCGGGGCTCGCCGCCTTTCTTGAGGACCTTGCCGCGAGCGCCGGCGTCACCGTCCAGGCTGAAAGCCTGGCGCGTTTCGAGCCGGTAACCTTCGATGCCCGCATCGTCTCGCTGGTCGAGGAGGTTGCCGGAGCCGCCGGCCTTTCCTGCCGGCGCATCACCTCGGGCGCCGGCCACGACGCTCAGATGATCGCGCGCATCGCGCCGTCCGCGATGATCTTCGTGCCGAGCCGGGGCGGCATCAGCCACAACCCGGCAGAGTTCACCGCCGCCGGCGAACTGGTTGCCGGAGCCAACATCCTGCTCGGCGTCGCCGCGAGATTGGCGGCCGACTGACCGCGGCAGCAGAAAACGCGGATCGCCGGCTTCTGCGGCACAGTGTTGCCAAGCCATGACACCACCAAAAATAGTCACGTCGAAGGCGTCGAGTCTCGCAGAGGTTGGCATCCGGCGACATCGGGCCGAAACAAAAATCAATCATTCAGCGAGTTTAGACGGCGAATTTTCGCGCGCGCCAATAAGTTCAGTGCCTCGAAGAAAGAATGCCATGCTGCTGCTCAATCAACGTCCCGAACACAACCAGCCGTTGGTTGCGGCCGATGCCGAGTCCCTCGGCATGGCGGGAGGCGAGCGGGCCGAGCACTATCTCAAGGCGCGGCACAACCATGTCGAAACGCCGCTGCACGCCTTGCCGGCGTTGGCCGATGAACTCGGCATCGCCGCACTTTACGTCAAAGATGAAGGCCAGCGTCTCGGCCTCGGCTCCTTCAAGGC
>NZ_RZOI01001263.1:0-788 GCF_004022645.1 Mesorhizobium sp. M4A.F.Ca.ET.020.02.1.1
CTATCTCATCGGCTCCACCACCGACATCACCGAGCTCAAGCAGCGCGAGGCCGAGCTCAGCGAAGCGCGGCAGCGCGCCGTGCTCGCCGACCGCGCCAAGTCGGAATTCCTGGCCAATATGAGCCACGAGATCCGCACGCCGATGAACGGCGTGCTCGGCATGGCCGAGCTGCTGGCCAAGTCGGATCTCGACCCCAAGCAGAAGACCTTCACCGACATCATCGTCAAGTCGGGAAACGCGCTGCTCACCATCATCAACGACATCCTCGACTTTTCCAAGATCGACGCCGGCCAGATGGTGCTCGATCCGGCTCCCTTCAACCTGGCCGAGGCGATCGAGGATGTGGCGACGCTGGTTTCGACGCGCGCCAAGGAGAAGGATCTCGAGCTCATCGTGCGCGTCCAGCCGGGCCTCGACAGCCACTTCATCGGCGATGTCGGGCGCATCAGGCAGATCGTCACCAACCTCCTCGGCAATGCGGTAAAATTCACCGACGAAGGCCATGTGCTGGTCGACGTCACCGGCGAGCGCGTGCCGATGGGAACGAAGCTGACCATCTCGGTCACCGATACCGGCATCGGCATCCCCGAGGACAAGCTGAGGGCTGTGTTCGAAAAGTTCAGCCAGGTCGACACCTCCTCGACCAGGCGGCACGAGGGTACCGGGCTCGGCCTGGCCATCACCTCGCGGCTGGTCGATCTGATGGCCGGCGAGATCGGTGTCGAGAGCGCCGAAGGCAAGGGCTCGACCTTTTGGTTCACGGTGACGCTGCCGCGCGCCGTCCAGG
>NZ_RZOI01001264.1:0-788 GCF_004022645.1 Mesorhizobium sp. M4A.F.Ca.ET.020.02.1.1
ACGACGCTTTACGCCTCCGATCGCGATATCTTTGTATTCCTGGTCGACGATCTCAACCCCATAGAGGCCGGCCGCTTGCCGAACGGCGAACCAGATCTCTACTTTCGCGGATTCTACGCCTGGAACAGCGAGGTCGGCTCGAAAACGCTCGGAATCGCAAGCTTTTACCTGCGTGCCGTATGCCAAAATCGCAATCTGTGGGGCGTCGAGGATTTCCAGGAAATCACCATACGTCACTCCAAATACGCCGCCTCGCGCTTTGCGCTGGAAGCCGAACCGGCGCTGATCCAGTTCGCGGAATCCTCGCCCATGCCCTTCGTCACCGGCATCAAGGCAGCGCACGAGCGCGTTGTTGCCCGCAACGACGATGATCGGACGACATTCCTGCGCAAGCGCGGCTTCTCGAAAGGCGAAACCACCAAGATTATCGATGCTGTGCTCACCGACGAAGGCCATCCGCCGGCATCGGTGTTCGACTTCGTCCAAGGTATCACCCGCGTTGCGCGCGACAAGCAGCACCAGGATGTGCGGCTCGAAATGGAAGGCAAAGCCAAGAAGCTCCTCGACCTCGTTCACTGATCCCCGCCCAGGCCGGCGATCCCACATATCGCAAGCCGGCGTCCCTTCACCCCCATTTCAAGGCGCCGTCCTCACAACCATGAGGGCGGCGCCTTTCGTCGTGACGGACCACGAGGTCGGAAGGCGGGCTTTCGATCGTCCGTCATGGAGCGCGACCCATGCACGATACTGCCAAGACCCAAATGCCGCTGCTGACAGCTGACCAGCGC
>NZ_RZOI01001265.1:0-785 GCF_004022645.1 Mesorhizobium sp. M4A.F.Ca.ET.020.02.1.1
ACCACTTCCAGCGCCACGTCGGCCTCGAGCAGCGCGCGGCGCACCTCGCGCAGCGCCGCGGAGACATCCGCCTCCGACAACGCGCCGCGGCCGGTCAGGCCGTTCAGGATGGAGCCAAGGCGCTCCTGAAGGGATTCAAACATTCTGGTTCCTTTTCTCGGGGCATCCGGATGATGTCCGAGAGGTAATGCGTTCGCGCCCGATGTCCAACAAGCAAAGTCCAAAGCCAAAAAGCACCCGGGGGCGCCTTGCGCTGCCGGGTGTTGGCCTCCAGGATCGGTTTACAGCACTTGGCCTCTAGAGGCTTCGGCGTCCTGGTCGGCTTGCTCGGAGGGATACTCGTCGCGGAATTAGGGGCGTGTAGACAGGAAAACGCCCCGGGAGTCAAGATACGGGCCGAAATCGGCCGGCGCGACGGCTCAGGGGAGCGTTTCGCCGTCGAGGATGCGGGCATAGAGTTCGAGATAGGCCTGCGCCGTCCGGGTGATCGGAAAGCGGTCGGCCGCGGAGTCCCGGCAGCGCCCGGGTGAAAGATCGGCGATCGCGGAAAGCGCCGCGGCAAACTCGGCATCGGTGTCGAAAAAACGTCCGGTGTCCGCGTCGACGATCTCCGGCAGGGCGCCGCGCGGCGTCGTCAGCACCGGCGTGCCGCACAGCATCGCCTCGACCGGGGCCATGCCGAACGGCTCTTCCCAGGCGATCGGATTGAGGAATGCCCTGGCCTCGCCGCGCAGCCGCAGTTTTTCGGCGCCGCCGACGACGCCGTGGAAACGATAGCGGCGGCC
>NZ_RZOI01001266.1:0-783 GCF_004022645.1 Mesorhizobium sp. M4A.F.Ca.ET.020.02.1.1
CGTAAGCGGTCCGGGACAGGCAGACGCACGGCCAGCGAAGAGGGCCGTGCGAGCTCGCTGCATCAGTTCGAGGCGAGCGCCTCGATGGCATATTTGGCCGTCGCGTATTTCGAGTAGTCGGGAAGCACCGCGTCGATCTTGCCCTGCTCCTTGAGGAAGGCGGACGTCGCCGCGATCGCCTTGACCGTGGCGCCGCCAAGGAACTTGTCGGAGGCCTGCTCGTCGAGCGTCGGGAAGACATAGCCTTTGAGCAGTTCCGGAACCTCTTCGAGCTTGGCGCCGGTGAGCTTGGCGATCTTGCCAGCTTCGGGCGAAGAGACCGACCAGGCCTCGGGGTTGGCCAAGTATCGGGCATAGGCCTCACCGGTGACCTTGACGAAACCGCGCACCACATCTGGATGTTTTTCCGCGAAGTCGGTGCGCACGATCCAGGCGTCGAAGGTCGGCGCGCCCCAGGCGGCGACCTGCGAGGAATCCAGTACCACCTTGCCGGTCGTCTTGATCTGGCCGAGCGCCGGGTCCCAGACATAAGCCCCGTCGATGTCGCCGCGTGCGAAGGCGGCGGCGATCTCAGGCGGCCTGAGGTTGAGGATCTCGACCGACTTCGGATCGACGTTCTCATGCTTGAGCGCGGCGAGCAGGCTGTAATGCGTCGTCGAGACGAACGGCACCGCCACCTTCTTGCCGGCGAGGTCGGCGATCTTCTCGATGCCGGCGCCGTTGCGGGCGACCAGCGCTTCCGATTCGCCGATGAGGCCGACGACGAAGATGGTCTGGATCGGC
>NZ_RZOI01001267.1:0-783 GCF_004022645.1 Mesorhizobium sp. M4A.F.Ca.ET.020.02.1.1
CCTGAGCAGCGTCTCGCGCGAGGCATCCCCCGGCCAGGCCTCGGCGAGCGTGCGCGCCAGGACAAACAGCACCGGCCGGCTGGCCAGCGAGACAACCTTATCGGCTTCACGCACGACATTGCGGCAGGCATCGATAACGAACGCGCCGGACGCCAGCAGCGTCTCGACCTCATCGAGCGGCAGCAATTTCTCCGATCCCTGCGCAATCTGCCGGCCTACGGGCGTGTTCAACACCAGGGAGGCCGCTTCGACCTCCGCCCTCAGCGCCGGAATCTTGGCCTCGTAGGCGGCGAGCGATGCCCGGCCGAACGCCGAGCGCGCCGCCTTCGTCCGCAGTCGCCGGACCGCGATGCCGGCGGCCGCGAGCTCATGTGCGACACGCGCGACCGGCGGCAGCGGCCCCGGATCGAAACCGGCAAGCAGGCGCTCGGCCTCGTCGAGGCGGCCGATCAGGATCAGGCGGCGCGCCTCGATACTGCCGGCATAGGCGGCATTCACCCGGTCGCCGTGCGCGTGAAGCGTCGCGCGCGCCGCCCGCAGCGCCTTTTCCGGCCAACCAAGATCGCGCGACACCAGCGCGATTTCGGCCTCGGCGACGACGCAGCGGGCGCGCGCCACCGCCTCCCTGGGGCTGAAGGCACGGGCCGCGCTCTTCAGCAGCGTCTTTGCCTTGGCGAAGTCGCCGAGCTGCGCCATGGCGATGCCGCGCAGCGCCAGCGCGGCCGGGTCCTGCCGCAGCGCGACGCGCCTCAGGGCGCCGAGCGGATCCCCCGCGGCCAGCGC
>NZ_RZOI01001268.1:0-779 GCF_004022645.1 Mesorhizobium sp. M4A.F.Ca.ET.020.02.1.1
CTTTGCCGATGCAGTATTTTTCGCACGACGGTTTCGACCTTGCCTATCTCGATCGCCAGCCGGCATCGGGCTACGGCGATCCGGTGCTGATGATCCACGGCTTTGCCTCCAGCCACTATGTCAACTGGGTGTCGCCCGGCTGGTTCAAGACGCTGAACGATGCCGGCTACCGGGCGATTGCCTTCGACAATCGTGGTCATGGCTCGTCGTCGAAAAGCTATGACGAGGCCGACTACACGCCGGCCAGGATGGCCTCGGACGGGGCGGCCTTGCTCGATCATCTCGGTATCGAACGGGCCCATGTGATGGGCTATTCGATGGGCGCGCGCATCTCGGCTTTCCTGGCGCTGTCCGACCCGGACAAGGTGGCGACGCTGGTGTTCGGCGGCCTTGGCATCGGCATGGTCGACGGTGTCGGCGACTGGGACCCGATCGCGGCGGCACTTCTTGCCGAAGATCCAGCGGCGACGACGCATCCGCGCGGCCGCTCGTTTCGCGCCTTCGCCGACCAGACGCGCAGCGACCGCCGGGCGCTTGCCGCTTGTATCGCCACCTCGCGCGAACTGCTCAGCGAAGGTGACATGGCGCGGATTTCCCAGCCGACCCTGATCGCCGTCGGCACCAAGGACGACATTGGCGGCTCGCCGGACGAACTGGCGGCGTTGATGCCGAATGCAAGGGCATTCCACATCGAGGGCCGCGACCATATGCTGGCCGTCGGCGATAAGAGCTTCAAGCAGCGCGTGCTGGAGTTCTACGCCGAAAACCCGCTCTAATAC
>NZ_RZOI01001269.1:0-777 GCF_004022645.1 Mesorhizobium sp. M4A.F.Ca.ET.020.02.1.1
CCTCTGCCCTGCCGGGCATCTCCCCCCTTGAGGGGGAGATGCCCGGCAGGGCAGAGGGGGGTGCCTCGCGCCCGCTCACGCGGTTGCCGCCCTGATCGCCGGATAAAGCGCCCTGTAGCGCTGGTAGGCGTCGGCGAAGGCCCCGCCAAGCCCGGCGTCCGGATCGATCGTGGCGTCGGTCGCCGGCGCGGTGCACACGGCAAGCGGATCGGCGCCGGTCGCGGCGATCAGGCCGAGCCGGGCCGCGCCGAACGCGGCGCCGAAATCGCCATCGGCCGGGATGTCCACCGGCACCTGCAAGGCCGTGGCAATCGCCTTCAGCCAGTAGCGCGAGCGCGACCCGCCGCCGATCGCCGTGACCCGGGTCAGCGTCGTGCCGGCCGTCTTCAGCGCTTCGAGACTGTCGCGGAAGGCAAAGGCGACGCCTTCGAGCACGGCCTGCGTCAGCACGGCGCGGCCGGTTTCATGCGCCAGGCCGGTGAACGAGCCACGAATGGCGGAATCATTGTACGGCGTGCGCTCGCCTGAGAGATAGGGCAGGAAGGACACACCGGTCGGCGCCTTGAGCGTATCGCCGAGCTCGGCGGTCAATTCGCCGGCGCTTTTGCCGGTGATCTCCGACAGCCAGTTGAGCGAATCGGTGGCCGACAGGATAACGCCCATCTGGTGCCAGGTGTCGGGCAGCGCGTGGCAGAAGGTGTGCACCGCGCTTGCCGGATTGGGCAGGTAGGCGGCGTGCTGTTCGCCGCCAACGCCGCCTACCTGCCCAATCCGGCA
>NZ_RZOI01000126.1:0-10904 GCF_004022645.1 Mesorhizobium sp. M4A.F.Ca.ET.020.02.1.1
CACCATCATCGACCGCTCGATCCCGCGCCTGCGCCAGCTCGACGACATTTTCGGCGGCCGCGTCCACACCCGCTACTCGACCGTCGAGGCGCTCGAGGAAGAATGCTTCTCCGCCGACATCGTGGTCGGCGCCGTTCTGATCCCGGGCGCCGCGGCGCCGAAGCTGGTGACGCGCGAGATGCTGTCCGGCATGAAGAAGGGTTCCGTGCTCGTCGACGTCGCCATCGACCAGGGCGGCTGCTTCGAGACCTCGCACGCCACGACCCATGCCGAACCGACCTACGAGGTCGACGGCGTCATCCACTACTGCGTCGCCAACATGCCAGGGGCGGTACCGGTCACCTCGGCGCACGCCCTCAACAACGCGACGCTGCATTTCGGCCTGCAGCTTGCCGACAAGGGCCTCAAGGCACTGGTCGACGACCATCATCTGCGCAACGGCCTCAACGTCCACAAGGGCAAGATCACCAACCGCGCGGTCGCCGAAGCGCTCGGCTACGAGCTGGTCGAGCCGAAGGCGGTGCTCGCCGCCTGACACCTGCGCGAGAAGAAGTTTCCTCCTGTCGCCCGCCGGCTTCGTCCGGCGGGTTTTGCTTTGCACGGAAAAAGTGCGGACAACAAAAAAGCGGAGCCAAAGCCCCGCTTCCTCGATGTTGAGACGTGCCGCCGGTCCATCCGCGGTCGGCAATCGATCAACACTTGCCTTCTAGCAAGTAATTGCGACGGGAGTACGACAGTCTCGCCGACATTTATGCGGATCCGTGTCGCCATTGTGAAGCACTTCACATTCGGCATTCGAAAAACATGCCTAGTCACATCGGCCTGAAGGCTGCTTTCTCTTCTGTCGCAGGCTTTTTCCCCAACTGCCCGCCAGACGATCGGCGGGCATTTTTTGTCTTCAGGCGCGTTCGATGCGGCACTGGTAGCAATTGTTGCGCGCCGAACGGACGTGGATGTAGGCGATGTCGTCGCGCTCGAACAGCGTTTCGGCGCGCGCCGCGATGCCGACTGTCGGGATAACGCCGCCGCTGCCATAGACGATGCGGTCATTGCGGCCATAGCCGCGCACGATATAGTCGCTGCTCTCGAGCATTTCGGGGAGCGCCTCGTCGTCCGGCGCGCGTTCGCATTCCTGCGCATGCAGGAAGATCGGCCCGGTCTCGGCATAGGGCTGCAACTCGGGAAACGGCCGGTAGGCCAGGACGAGATACGCTTCGCCGGCGCCGACGTTCTTGAGGCAATGCCGGCACGGCACGCCGTCGCCATCGGAAATCTGGCGCTCAGGCTTGTGGCCATAGGCGTCCGCCCCGCCGCGCTGCAAGGTTCTCACATCGTCGGTCGGCAGGGCTTTGAACTGGATGGGCATGGCAAATCTCCGGTGTCGCTGACCGGAACTATGCGGTCCCCGGCACGCTTCCCACCCGATTCCTGCCAAGCAGCGTCAGTCGATGAGCGCGTCGAGCCCGCGCACCAGCGCCTTGCCGACCCAGCCGGTCGCGCCGGCCATTATCACACGTATCGTCATCGTCGGATCCACTCGCGCGATCTTCGTTGGCCCTGGACATCAAGCGAAATGGAAAGAGCCCGGGTCATTCAAGCCGGGCTCTTTTGAACGGCGATCCAGGCGAAGGCCTGACGCGGGCGCTATCGGATGAAGTCGTCGAGGCGGCGCAAGGTCACCCTGCGGTTGCGCCAGTTCTCCTGCTGTGTCGGCACCAGCAGGAACTCCTCGCCATAGCCGACGGTTTCGAGCGCATGGCCGGGCACGCCGAACTCGCGCACCAGCGTCCGCTTCAGCGAGGCGGCGCGCTGCTCCGAGAGGATCTGGTTCGACTGGAAGGACCCGACCGCATCGGTATGGCCCTCGATCAGGATGCGGGCGCCGCGATTGCGCCGCAGGATGCGGTGTAGCGCATCGGCGATGTTTTCGATCTTGCCGTATTGCGGCTCCGAGATCGCAGCCGAGCCGAAGGCGAAGTTGATCGACTGGATGTCGATCGAGCGCGCCATGCGCCTGAGGTCCGGCCGGCGCTTGAATTCGCGGATGGTGACGCGCTGATTGGGGCGCAGCTTCACCCTGGGCGCTGCCTCGAGCTGGCGCTCGATCGTCGCGGCGGAAGGCGTGGTGGCCTGGGCAAATGCAAGGCTCGGCATGGCAAGTGCCGCAATCATGGCAACGGCAAATGTACGTCGGGTCAGCATGTCATTCTCCTTCGGCCCGTCCTTCTGACGGGCGCGTTGATCTTGCCGACACCTTGGCAAAGTCGGCCTGAAGCGAGGATGAACGAACAGATGCCAAGTTTTCCGACTGGCCAGACATGTCGCTCCGCGCCATGATGATCCCGGAACAACGCGGCAGCGGTTGACGGAGCTGGCGAGGATCCGAGCATGATCACCGGAGGATGCCTGTGCGGCGCAGTCCGCTACGAAAGCAGCGCGGAGCCGATCACCACGCGCCTGTGCTGGTGCCGCTTCTGCCAGTATATCGCGGCCGGCAACGCGGCGGTGAGCGTCTGCTTCCTGACCGCGCGGATCAAGATCGCCGGCGAGACGCGCGACTATGAGAGCGTGGCCGATAGCGGCAACAGGATGCACCGGCGCTTTTGCCCAGCCTGCGGGGTGCATCTCTTCAGCGAGGCGGAGACGCGCCCGCATCTCATTTTTGTGCGCGCGGGCACGCTCGACGATCCGAACATGATCAGGCCCGGTGCGACGATATGGACGGCCAAGGCGCCGGCCTGGGCCTGCATCGACACCTCGCTGCCAACCTTCGAGGGCCAGCCGCCACCGGTGGCGTAGGCGGCATCGATACTACGGCCGCATGACGCTCGCGGATCGCTCGGCGAAGGAGAGCGGGTGCACGATCTCCTTCTTCTGCGCAACCGGTGTGAAGCCGAGCTTTTGGTAGAGCGGCAGTGCCGCCGGGTGGTCGAGCGTGCAGGTCTGCACCGTCACCCGCTTCGGACCATGCGACCAGGCGGCAGAGATCGCGGCGCCCAGGAACCAGCGGCCGATGCCTTGTCCATGCGCATGCTCCATCATGCCGAAATAGGCGAGTTCCACCTCTTCCGGCATATGCGGCTTGAGGTCGAAGAAGCCGGCCGGCGCGCCGTCGAGATAGAGCACCCTGATGTCGCGGTCCTCGCGATGGAGGCCCGCTGAAAGCTCCTCGTCGCTCAGCCTCAGCACATTCACCCAATGCCATTTGCGCCCCACCCGATCCATCAGGTAGCGGTAGAAATGCAGCGGGATATCCCTGGTCTTCAGGAGCGCGACCTGTCGGTTATACGGCACCGGCGGCGACGCGGCCGGCGGCGCATGCATTTCGAGAAACGTCACCGTGACGTCGATGTCCTCCAGCGCGCCGTTTTCCATCACCGTCATTCCTTGCCCGTCACCACGGGCGTATCGGCAAGCCCGCCCCATTCGGTCCATGAGCCGTCGTAAAGCCTGTTGTCGGTGTGGCCAAGCGTCTCCAGCGCCAGCGTAATCGCCGCCGCTGTGATGCCCGAGCCGCATGACGTGACGACCGGCTTCGACAGGTCTATGCCGGCATCCTCGATCACCTTGCGCAAGCGATCCCTGGGCAGCAGCTCGCCGTTCTCGGCCAATGCCGTGACCGGTACGTTGCGGGCGCCAGGCATATGCCCGGAGCGGATGCCGGCGCGCGGCTCCGGATCGGTCCCGGCAAAACGGCCGGCGGATCGCGCATCGGCGATCTGACTTTCTCGCCCGTCGACGATGCGGCGCATTTCGGCGAGGCCGACGACCCGCGCGGCATCGAAGTCGGCGTGAAAGATGCACGGCGCGATCCTCGTCGGCTCCGCTGTCACTGGGCGCCCCTCCGCCTTCCAGCGATCGAAGCCGCCGCTCAGGATGTAGACCTGGAAGACGCCCATGACCCGGAACATCCACCAGCCGCGCGGCGCCGAGAAATAGCCCGGGCCGTCATAGACCACGATCGTGTCGTCGGCCGAAACGCCCATGGCGCCGACATACTGCGCGAAATCTTGCGGCGACGGCAGGGTGTGCGGAAGCCCGGAATCCGGGTCCGAAATGGCGTCCTGATCGAGGAAGCGGGCGCCGGGAATATGCGCCGCCTCATATTCGGCGCGCGCATCGCGCTTTTGCGCAGGCAGATACCAGGACGCGTCGATGATCGTCAGGCCGGGCTCGCCCAAGCGCTTCTCAAGCCAATCCGTGTCGACGATGAAAGGACTATCTTCAGCCATTTTTCTCCTCCCATCCCGCAACAGTGCCGTCGATCAGATCGCCGGCATCGGCCCGAAGCGGATGCGGAAACGCCGGTTCTCGCGGCCTTTCTTCTCGATCTTGCCGATATGGATCTCGCCGACCTCTCCGGTGCTCCTCACATGGGTGCCACCACAGGGCTGGCTGTCGATCGAGGCATTGTCGCCGATGCAAACCAGACGGATCTTGCCGGTGCCGACAGGCGGACGCACGTTCTTGGATTTCACCAGGCCCGGATTGGCGGCGAGCTCCTGGTCGGTGATCAGCCGGGTGAAGATCGGATGGTCGGCACGCACCAGCTCCATGAGTCTCGCCGTCACATCCTCCTTGGTGAAGCCGGCATCGGGAATGTCGAAGTCCACCCGGCTGTCGTCCACGGAAACGGCCGCGCCGGTGATCGGGAACGGGCAAACGACGGTGAGCAGATGGCAGGCCGCGTGCATGCGCATCAGAAGATGCCGCCGCTGCCAGTCGATGGCAAGCTTCAGCCGTTCGCCAATCGTCGGCACCGCTTGTCCGGGCGCCGGCACATGGATGATCTCGTCCTTGGTCTCGCCGGTGATGGTGGCGGCGATCGCGACGCGGCTGCCGTCGGCGCGCTCCAGCAAGCCGGTGTCGCCCGGCTGGCCGCCCGAGGTTGCGTAGAAGATCGTCCGGTCCAGAACGACGCCGCCGCGATCGTTGATTGCGACAACCGCTGCCTCGGCCTCCTTCAGGTAGGCGTCATCGCGAAACAGAGCTTCCGTTTTGTGCACCATCACGCGACCTTTTCGAAGGGCACCGAAATGTCGGCGGTCTCTTCCATCCAGCGAGGCACCGGCAGGTTCTTCTCGCGCAGGAACTCGGGATTGAACAGCTTCGACTGGTAGCGCGTGCCGTAGTCGCAAAGCATGGTCACGATGGTGTGGCCGGGGCCAAGCTCCCGCGCCAGGCGGATCGCGCCGGCGATGTTGATGCCGGTCGAGCCGCCGACGCACAACCCCTCCTCCTGGATAAGGTCGAAGACGATCGGCAGCGCCTCCTCGTCGGGGATCTGGAAGGAGAAGTCGGGCGTAAACCCTTCGAGGTTGGCGGTAATGCGCCCCTGGCCGATGCCTTCGGTGATCGAGCTACCCTCGGCCTTCAATTCGCCGCTGGTGTAGAAACTGTAGAGCGCGGCCCCCAGCGGATCGGCGAGAGCGATCTTCACGTCCCTGCTCTTGCCTTTTAGCCCGAGCCCGACACCGGCCAGCGTTCCGCCCGAGCCGACCGCCGAGACGAAACCGTCAACCTTGCCGTTGGTCTGGGTCCAGATTTCCTCGGCCGTAGTCCTGATATGGCCGTCGCGGTTGGCGACATTGTCGAACTGGTTCGCCCAGATCGCACCGTTCGGCTCGGTGCGCGCCAATTGTTCGGCCAGACGCCCCGACAGCTTCACGTAATTGTTCGGATTCTTGTAGGGCACCGCCGGCACTTCGATCAGCTCGGCGCCGAGCAATTTGATGGTATCCTTCTTCTCCTGGCTCTGCGTGTCCGGAATGACGATCACCGTGCGGTAGCCAAGCGCCTTGGCAACCAGCGTCAGGCCGATGCCGGTGTTGCCGGCCGTGCCCTCGACGATAATCCCGCCAGGCTTCAGCAGCCCGCGCTGCTCGGCATCGCGGATGATGAACAGGCCTGCGCGGTCCTTGACCGACTGTCCCGGATTCATGAATTCGGCCTTGCCCAGGATCTCGCAGCCCGTTGCTTCCGAGGCCTTGTTGAGGCGGATCAGGGGCGTGTTGCCGATCGCGTCGATCACAGAACGGGGCATCAAGGATTCCTTGTGTAGGTGCGGCGAGACCCTAGAAACCCAAAGCCCCGGTTTCAAGGCAAGAATTCGCCTGGTCCAGTCGCATTTCAGGCACTGCAATCTCCTGAATTCAGATGCTGTGTTCCAGCATGCATTTCAACCTTGCGCAGAAAAGCGCTCTTTTCATTCGATTTCTTCGCCGCTAGAGCACTACCGACACATTGGCAGGACACAGCATGACACTCTACCGGGCCAACCCGAAGCATGGCGTCGCCTGGATAACGGGCGGCAGCAGCGGCATCGGCCGCGCATTGGCCAAGGATCTTGCCGCGAAGGGCTATGCCGTCGCGGTGACGGCGCTTGCGGACGATCCGATCGACACGCTGATCGTCGAGACGGCGCAGATGCCCGGGCATGTGAAGTCGTATCCTTGTGACGTCACCGACGAGACGGGCATGGCAAGGGCGGCCGCCGCGATCGAGAAGGACATGGGGCCGATCGTGCTCGCGGTCTTCAACGCCGGCAATTACATCGCCACGCCCGGTGAGCACCTCGTGGTGAGCGATTTCCGCCGCTCCTTCGACGTCAACTATTTCGGCATCGTCAATGGCCTGGTGCCCGTCGTTGAGCATATGCGCGTGCGCGGACGCGGCCATGTCGTACTCGTCGGCTCGGTCACCGCCTATTCAGGTTGGCCGACCACCGCCGCCTATGGCGGCACCAAGGCGGCGATCAACATCCTGGCGGAGTCGTTGAAATACGACTTCGACAAGATGAACATCCGGGTTCAGGTGATGAACCCCGGCTTCGTCGACACCCCGCTGACGGAAAAGAACACGCTGCCAATGCCGGGGCTGATGCCTGTCCACCGCGCATCCCGCCGCATGGTGCGCGGCATCGAGAAAGGTGGCTTCGAGGTCACATTCCCCTACCGCATCAGCTGGCCGCTGAAATTGCTCGGCCTCTTGCCGCGACCGATCTGCCGTTGGGTGATCGGCGTCACGACCGGCTGGAGGGCACGGCCGCTGAATTTCGACCGCAAGCTGCCGCACGAAATGGGCCCGGACCAGGCGACTTAGGCCGGCGCACGGGTGTTGCCTGTCGGCAGGCACGGCCATAGGTTGAGAATTGTTGCTTGGAGTCTGTAATGGGGCGGCGGATCGTGCTTGCGGTGCTGGGGCTTGCGGTCGTCTTCTCCATGGCCTTCGTGCTCGGCCCGCGCGTACCCGTCGACACGAAGATCCGTTTCGACCCGTCCGCGATCGGCGACGATCCGCAGGCCTATCTGGCGCGCGAAGAGGCCGCCGTGCCCAACATCCGCGACGGGCTGGAAAAGGAGATCATCTGGGCAAATCCGATGGTTCACGCCAAGACGCCGCTGTCCATCGTCTACATCCACGGCTTCTCGGCCTCGAAGGGCGAGGTCCGGCCGCTGCCGGATGACGTCGCCGATGAGCTTGATGCCAACCTGTTCTACACGCGCCTCACCGGCCACGGCCAGGACGGCGCCGCGATGGCCGAGGGCAGCGTCAATGCCTGGATCAACGACTACGAGGAGGCGCTCGCCATTGGCCGGGCGATCGGCGACAGGGTGATCGTCATTGCCACCTCGACGGGTGGCTCGCTGGCGGCATGGGCCGCGACAGAGCCGCGCGCCTCGGACGGGGTTGCGGCGATCGCGTTCATTTCGCCCAACTTCGGCGTCAAGGCGTCCGGCGCCGAACTGCTCACCAAACCCTGGGGCAAACAGATCGCCGAGCTGGTCGGCGGCAAGGAGCGCAGCTTCCCGACCCGCAATGCGCTGCATGAAAGGTTCTGGACCCACCAATACCCGATAGCGGCGACGCTGCCGATGCAGGCGTTGACCGAGCTCGCCTATGCGGCGCCGGTGGAAAAGGCGACCATCCCCGCCCTCTTCATCTTTTCGGATTCCGACAAGGTGGTGCGGCCCGACCGCACCCGCGAAATCGCCGGACGCTGGGGCGCGCCGCACGAGCTGGTGCCGGTCGACGACACCGGTGACGTCGACAACCACGTCATTGCCGGCGACGCCCTGTCGCCGTCGACAACCGTCGTCCTCGCCGAGCGGATTGTCGTCTGGGTCAAGGCGCTGACCGGGCAGTAGTCCGTCACAAAAGGGGCGACCGAAGCATCGCTCCAGCCGCCCTGTTCAGTCGATTACCGGCGTATCAAGCCAGTTCAGGAGGCCCGGCAGATCGCTGCTTCAGGCAGCCCGGGTCGATGGCCGCTTGCCGCCGTAACGGCGCTTGTTGTTGCCCTTGAAAGGCTTGCGGCCCTCAGGACGCTCGCCCTGCGGCTTGCCCGCGACGGGACGATCGCCACTGGGCTTGCCGCCAAAACGCTTCTTGCCGAAGCCGTTGTTGCCGCCGCCGGGACGCCTGCCGTCGCGACGGCCGCCATGGTGTTCACGGTCGTTAGCCGGCTCGAAATGACGCTCGTTCCTTTCGGCAGGGTTGCGCTGGGGATCGGGGCTGCCGAGATGGTCGGCAACGACCGGCAACTTGGCGCGGATAATCCGCTCGACCTGGCGCAGCTTGGCGTTCTCCGACGGGTCGCAAAGCGTGATGGCGATGCCGTCCCTGCCGTTGCGGCCGGTGCGGCCAATACGGTGGACATAGCTTTCCGCCTCGTCCGGCAGATCGAAGTTTACGACATGGCTGATGCCTGGCACGTCGATGCCGCGCGCGGCTATGTCGGTCGCCACCAGGATGCGGACCGAGCCGTCGCGGAAATCGTTGAGCGCCTTCTGGCGGGCATTCTGCGACTTGTTGCCATGGATGACGGCGGCCTTGAAGCCATCACGATCGAGATCCTTGGTCACCCTGTCGGCGCCATGCTTGGTGCGAGAAAAGATGATGACCGACTTCATCGCCTCATCGGCGAGCATCTTGGACAGCACCTGGCGCTTCTGCTTGGTGCGGGCAAGGACGACGCTCTGCACGATCTCAGCCGCCGCCGTGCTTTGCGGCGCGACTTCGACGCGAACCGGGGTCTTCAACAGGCCTTTCGCCAATTCGGCGATCTCGTCCGGCATGGTCGCCGAGAACAGCGCCGTCTGGCGGTCGGGCGCGGTCGCCTTGGCGATGCGCTTGACGTCATTGATGAAACCCATGTCAAGCATGCGGTCGCCTTCGTCGAGCACCAGCCATTTAGTGTCGGCGAGGATCAGATCGCCCTCACGCACCAGGTCGGTCAGCCGGCCGGGCGTGGCGATCAGGATATCGACGCCGGGCGCGATCTTCTTCACCTGGCTGAAGCGCGAGACGCCGCCGAGCACGAGCGCGGTCGAGACATGCGCGCCCTTGGCGAGGATCTTGATGGTGTCCTCGATCTGAACGGCGAGCTCGCGGGTCGGCGCCAGGATCAGCGCGCGGGTCGTCTTCGGCCGGCGCTTGGTGCCGAGCCCAATGATCTTCGACAGGATCGGCAGCGCGAAGGCCGCGGTCTTGCCCGAACCGGTCTGGGCGATGCCGAAAATGTCACGGCCTTCCAGCTGTGGCGGGATCGCCTGGACCTGAATCGGCTTCGGGTCGGTGAAGCCCGCGGCATGAGTGGCCTTGAGCAGCGCGCCGGAGATCCCGAGCGCGGCGAAACCATTCTGTTCCGCTGTGTTTTCGTTGGTCAAAATAATCTTCTTTCACGCGGCCTGTAGCCGCAAACATCGATGGCGGCAGGGCGCAACCTGCCGTCGAAAAATTGTCATGGAACGACAAGGCGGCGGACGGGATCGTCCGCGCGGCTGCGCTGTCGTGCCCGCAAGCTTCATGCCTCGGGGCTTTTTCGCCACTTTGTGATGTACCGGGAAGAGGGGCCGAACACCGGAAAGAGGGAAAACAGACGCAACCAGTCTCATTCGTCGAGAAGGCCGGACAATGCCGGCCCAAGCGCCTATGCCGCTGCATATGGACGAGTTCGCCTCGAAATGCAAGGGCCGCATGCTGCAATGCAGCAAAAACCATGGCAAACGCGGCGCTTGCGCTCCCCTGCGCGCATCATTACCACAAACGCAGCTATCCGTTTGGGGGACCGCGATGAAGGACGTGCTGAAGGAGCTCGAGCGCCGCCGCGAGATCGCCCGCATGGGCGGCGGCAAGGCCCGCATCGACGCCCAGCACCAGAAAGGCAAGCTCACCGCCCGCGAGCGCATCGACGTCTTCCTCGATGAGGGTTCGTTCGAGGAGTTCGACATGTATGTCGAGCACCGCTCGACCGATTTCAGCATGGAGAAGACCAAGATCGCCGGCGACGGCGTCGTCACCGGCTGGGGCACGGTCAACGGCCGCCCGGTCTATGTCTTCGCCAAGGACTTCACCGTGTTCGGCGGCTCGCTGTCGGAGGCGCATGCCGAGAAGGTGGTCAAGGTTCAGGAGATGGCGCTGCGCAACCGCGCGCCTATCATCGGTCTCTATGACGCCGGCGGCGCTCGCATCCAGGAAGGCGTGGCCGCACTCGGCGGCTACGCCGAGATCTTCCAGCGCAACGTGCTCGCCTCCGGCGTGATCCCCCAGATATCGCTGATCATGGGCCCTTGCGCCGGCGGCGACGTCTATTCACCGGCGATGACCGACTTCATCTTCATGGTCCGCGACACCTCCTACATGTTCGTCACCGGGCCGGACGTGGTGAAGACCGTCACCAACGAGACGGTGACGGCAGAGAGCCTCGGCGGCGCCTCCGTCCACACCACGAAGTCGTCGATCGCCGACGGCGCCTACGACAACGACGTCGAGGCGCTGCTGCAGATGCGCCGGCTGGTCGACCTGCTACCGGCCTCCAATACGTCGGAAATTCCCGAGATCGAATGCTACCAGTCAGTGACCGATCACGATCTATCGCTCGACCGGCTGATCCCCGACAACGC
>NZ_RZOI01001270.1:0-775 GCF_004022645.1 Mesorhizobium sp. M4A.F.Ca.ET.020.02.1.1
GGCCGCATCAGGGTGGCGCGCGCCTCCGATCGCCCGGGCCGCGCCGCGGCATAGGCGCCGCGCACGTAACGCTCGCCGCCCCAATTGGTCATCATGGCGCGTCCGACATGCTTGCGGGTGTCGGCACCGAAAATGTCGCACAGCCGGTCAACGACGAAATCGATACCGGCCGCCTCGCCGGCCGCCGACATTTCCCAGGCGAAGTCGCCGCCGACGAAGCCGACCATCAGGTCGAGATCGAAGGGAAAGCAGAGAAAGTAGATGTCGTGCCTGGCCAGCCGCTCGACCAGCAAATCGTCGAAAGGCTGCAGGCCGAGCCGGGTTCCGCTGATCTCGACCGGCAATTTGGTCAGCATGCCCATCGGCAGGTCGAAGAAAGCGGAAAAATGCGCATCGGGAAGGGCCGGCGAGAACGCGATCTCCTCGAAGGCGAGCACGGCGGGCGAGGCGGTGACGATGACCGCCCTGGCGCGGATTGTGCCGCGATCGGTGACGCAAGCGACATCCGGCCCGTTCCAGAAGATCCTGCGCACCGGGGTCGACAATTCGACCGGCACGTCGGCGCCGAAACGCGCGACCAGCGCGCCGAACCCTTCCTTGCTGAAATAGTTGGGGTCGAGATCGGCGGCGGCCTGGAAATCGCGGATCGATATCTCGTCCTCGTCGGCGCCGAAGTCCATCGGACCGGCGAAGGTGGCGGCGGCGCGCGGCGCCTGGCCCCTGGCGAGCAGCGCCGAAAGCCGGTCGTCGTCACCCTCCTCGACCTTGTGGGCGG
>NZ_RZOI01001271.1:0-774 GCF_004022645.1 Mesorhizobium sp. M4A.F.Ca.ET.020.02.1.1
CCTTGAGGTCGGCAAGCAGCATTTCGGTCTGCTCGCGCAATTCCGGGACCACCGCGCCGAGCAGGATGGCGCTGCGCACCGACGACAGCGCATCCTCCGGTTTGACCAGGATCGCCGGAGGCGGATTGAGTCCCATGCGCTGCAGCGCGCCCAGCACTTCGGCCAGCACGTCGCGTCGCGCCGCCAGCGAGGCACGGATCTTCTGCTCTTCCCCTTTCAGCCCTTCCAGCTTGGCGCCGATATCCTCGATGTCCTGACCGAGCTTCTGCTCGGTCATCGCCGACTGGATCAGCGCCGCTGTGATCGAGGCATGATCCTTCTTGACCGCCGCTATGTCGGCAGCGAGCTTGGCCAGCCGCTCGGAAGAAAGCGTGATTTCCTTCGAGACCTGCTCATATTCGGCCCGGCTCTGGTCGGGATCGGGCGCCGGGTCGAGCGTGTTCTCGGCCATCACGGGGCCCAGCGACAGCACGATCGCGGCCGCGGTCAAACCACAGCGCGCGCGCCAGGAGCTCGTTTTCGATTTCCAGCCTTCAGACATCAGGCGTCGACTCTAACTGCGGCTTCGTTAACGAACCATCAACCATGTTCGGCGACCGCGGGCAGCCTTGTCCCGCAATGGGGCGAAAATCCGGGCGGGCCCGCGCCGATCCACAGCCTTCGCTCTACGAACGATGGTAGGGGTGCCCGGAAAGGATAGTGGCCGCCCGATAGAGCTGTTCGCCCAGCATCACCCGCACCAGCTGGTGCGGCCAAGTCAGCGCCCCGAAGGAC
>NZ_RZOI01001272.1:0-772 GCF_004022645.1 Mesorhizobium sp. M4A.F.Ca.ET.020.02.1.1
GATCGGCGGCATCGACCATGGCGCCCGAACCATTGGCCAGCACGAAACGGCCGCGTTCGCCGCGTGCTTTGGCGACGCGGTCCGGCCAGGCGTGGATGAGGTGCGCGCCGGCACTCTGACCCTCCCCCCTCGGGGCGGAGGGTGTAGCCTGCCTCGCCAGCCGTTCGGCGAGCTGGCGGGCCGACACGGCACGCGGCGACTTCTCGGTTCGAAAGCGCATCAGCCGGCGTTCGAGATCGGCGCCGTCGCCGCCGAGCCCGCGCTCGGTGAGCAGCACGGCAAGGGTGGCCGCCTCCATCGCGTGGCCGGTTGCGGCGGCTTCGGCGACCATATGGGCAAGCCGCACCGGCAGCGCGAGCTTGCGCATGGCGGCACCGGCGTCGGTGAGACGCCCGGCGTCGTCGATGGCATGCAGGGCGACCAGCAAGGCCCTCGCTTCGTTGAGCGCCGGAACCGGTGGCAGATCGAGGAAGGACAGGCTCGTGGGATCGGCGACGCCGAAGGCTGCGCAGTCGAGCAGCAGGCCGGAAAGATCGGCCTCGAGGATTTCAGGCGGGGTGAAGGCGGGAAGTGCCGCGGTCTGCTCGGCCCGCCACAGCCGGATGGCCACGCCTGCTTGCGTGCGGCCGGCGCGGCCGGCTCGCTGGTCGGCGGAAGCCCGGCTGACGCGCACCGTCTCCAGTCTGGTCAGGCCGCTGGCCGGCTCATAGCGCGGCAGCCGCGACAGGCCGGAATCGATGACGACGCGCACGCCGTCGATGGTGATTGAGGT
>NZ_RZOI01001273.1:0-770 GCF_004022645.1 Mesorhizobium sp. M4A.F.Ca.ET.020.02.1.1
CATTCAATGCGCACATGGTTGCAATGGCGATCTGGAAATTGTATCTATGCTGTCCAAGCAATTTGGGATTCGATGCGATGGCTCGGACAGCCCTTGATGACACTGATCGGATGAACATCCGGGTGAAGCCGGAGGTGAAGGCGCGCCTGTTGCGCGCCGCAGCGCTTCGCCATACCGATCTCACCAGCTTCGTCACCCAGTCCGCGCTGCGCGAAGCTGAATCCGTTATCGCCGAAGCTGACGCCATAAAGGTGTCGGAGCGGGATTTTGGGCGCATCCTTGAGCTTCTGGACAACCCGCCGAAGCCGAATGCGAAGTTGCGTGCTGCCGCCGCAGCACTTCCGAAGACCCTGTGAGCCTTCCGCCCTGGCATGAGGAGGCGATCGCACGGTCGCACGACCGGAAAGCCTTTGACTGCGGCGATACCGATATGAATGCCTTCCTGCAGCGGTTCGCGCGCCAAGGGCACGAGCAGAACGCGGTAAAGACGTTCTGTGCGGTTCCCGACCATGCACCCGAAAAAATCCTTGGCTTCTACAGCCTGGCTCCGGCCTCGGTCGAACATCACGCAGTTCCTGCCGCGATGACGAAGGGTCTGGCGCGACACGATGTGCCGGGCTTTCTGCTGGCGCGGCTCGCCGTCGACAAATCGGTGGCGGGCAAGGGGCTGGGTGGTCAGCTTCTGCTCGCAGCCGCGCTGCGCTGCATCCGCGTTACCGAGGAAGTCGGAGGTGTGCTGATGATCATCGACGCCAAGAGCAAGCGGGCCG
>NZ_RZOI01001274.1:0-768 GCF_004022645.1 Mesorhizobium sp. M4A.F.Ca.ET.020.02.1.1
GGCATGGACCTGGCGGCTGGCGATGCCCTATGCCGGGTCTTCTTTCCTGAGCCCCTGAAAGCCGCGCGTGAGTTGCGGCCCGTCCTGGTCGACATGGCAAAGGCCGGCCGCGCAGCCGGCTATTCACAAGAGCGGTAGTTAATTGTCTTGAATCAAAAGCAAGTCTTGAGATTTGGAAGAAATGTTCTACCCTTTGGTGTGTCGCTGATTCAGCAGCGGGCATCCACAGGTGAATTCATGGAATCAGACGCTATTGCCCCCATAGCGTCTGGATGAGCTGAAAAACATGGGGCATCGATGATCTCGAGCAAGCTAATCGCCAACGCCGAATCGGCAGCCACGTTTCTGACGCTCATGGGCAATGAGAAACGGCTGTTGATCATGAGCTATCTGGTCGACGGTGAAATGTCGGTCGGCGCCATCGCCGAAAAAGTCCAGCTGAGCCAGTCCGCCCTGTCTCAGCATCTGGCGAAGTTGCGGGGGCTTGACCTCGTCGAGACCCGCCGCGACCGGCAGATGATCTACTATTCCTGCAAGTCCGACGCCGCGCGCGAGCTGCTTCGCATGTTGGACGGCATCTTCGGCGACGGCGATCTGTCCCAGATGGCCCATCGGCTGCGGCGCGCCGGGGCTTGACCGGCAGGCCCGATCGCTCCTTACCTCGCTGACGATCGCCAGAGCGTGGCTTGGGTCCAGACGGACCCACGAGCCCCGCTCCGGCACTTTGAATCCTCGGCTGGGCAGCGCATGGACCTTATCCGCATCGAC
>NZ_RZOI01001275.1:0-767 GCF_004022645.1 Mesorhizobium sp. M4A.F.Ca.ET.020.02.1.1
CAGGGACACGGGGCAACGACAATGAACAGGTTTGTGTGCGGCATCGCCTTTTTGGCGCTGGCCGCTGCGCCGGCGAGGGCCGAGACGCGCTACGACCGCAACCTCGAAAAGGCGGTGATGGACATTGTCGCCGGCAAGATCGGCGATATCCGCGGCGGCTTTTCCTACAAGCAGGTTCCACAACTGGTCGGCCTGCCCGACACCCCGCCGGCGGTGCCGGTCGATCCGCCACGCCGGCAGGCCTCTGGCAATGCCAATGACGGCCTGGCGCCGGCTGTCGAGCGGCCGGTCTCGCGAACCATCTTCTAGTGCCCCTGTGCCAATGTCCTTGCCTTCGCGACCGGCTTTCGCCAAGGAAGGCCGATGAACTCCGCATTGCCAGCCAGTCCTCGCCAGCGGCTCGACGAATTGCTCGTCCAGCGCGGCCTGTTCGCCAGCCGCTCGCGCGCCCGCGACGCCGTCGAGCGCGGCACCGTGACGGTCGACGGTGCTGTTGCCCGCAAGCCCGGCCAGGGCGTCCTGAACGATTGCCACATCGCCATCGATGATCCGGCGCAACGCTACGTGTCGCGCGCGGCGTTGAAGCTGATCGCCGGTCTCGACCACTTCGGTCTCGACTCCACCGGCAGCGAGGCGCTTGACATCGGCGCCTCGACCGGCGGCTTCACCCAGGTGCTGCTCGAGCGCGCCGCAGCGCATGTCACCGCGATAGACGTCGGCCACGGCCAGATGCATCCCGAGATCGCCGGCGATCCGCGCGTCACGGT
>NZ_RZOI01001276.1:0-767 GCF_004022645.1 Mesorhizobium sp. M4A.F.Ca.ET.020.02.1.1
GACGACATCCAGCGCTTCCTCGCCCGCCATTTGAGCAAGCTGCTGGCCGAGGGGCCCGAAGCCGCAAAGCCTACCGTCTCGCCCGAAAGCCTAACCGGGAACGCCTGATCGCCAGGCGACCCCGATTGGATCCTGCAGCTCGACCATCCCGCCAGAGCGCACTGTTCGCGCCCGGCAAAGATCAATCGAATTTGAGGTAACGCGTATGACGAGTTGGGTTAGGCTGAGCGTCGTCATGCTGGCGGCGACCACGCTCGCCGGGTGCGTCGTCGGCCCGGACTATCAGAAGCCGCTTCTGCCGATGCCGGCGGCCTGGAGCAGCCAGAAGAAGGCTTCGCCGGCAAAGCCGGCACAATTGTCGAAATGGTGGCAGCGGCTGAGCGACCCGGAGCTCGACGCGCTCGTAGAGGAAGCGGTTGCCGGCAATCTCGACGTCGCCACCGCCAAGGCCAGGATACGCGAGGCCCGCGCCAGCTATCGCCAGAGCGCGGCGAGCCTGTTCCCGTCCGTGGACAGCTCGGGATCGGCAACGCGCAACAAGTCAGCCGTGACCACCTCGGGTTCGGACAGTGTCTACAGCGAATATCAATCCGGTTTCGACGCCAGTTGGGAACTGGACCTGTTCGGTGCTAACCGCAGAAGCGTCGAGGCGGCCCGCTACGGGCTGGATGCGTCAGAGGAAGAGCTGCGCTCGACGCTGCTCACAATGATCGGCGATGTCGCCTCGAACTACGCCCAGGCGCGCGGTTATCAGGCCCGTATTCAAC
>NZ_RZOI01001277.1:0-766 GCF_004022645.1 Mesorhizobium sp. M4A.F.Ca.ET.020.02.1.1
TCATTGATCTATCCTTTTGAGCAGATCCTCGAGGTCGTCGAACCGGCTTTCCCAAAAGCCTGCCATCTGCCGTGTCCAGTCCATCAGCGGCGACAACGCGCCGATCTGCGCGCTGTAGTGGGTCTGCCGTCCCTCATGGCGGTCGCGCACCAGGCCGGCCTGCCGCAGGACACCGAGATGCTTCGACACGGCCGGCTGCGAAACCCCGGACTGGGCCGTAAGGGCGCCTACGGTCTGCTCTCCCTTCTGGCACAGTCGTTCGAAGATGGCGCGCCGGGTCGGATCGGCAAGTGTTCTGAACAGCAGGTCGTGTGCGTTCGTCATGGGATCGATAACCTGAGGGCTATTGATCGAAACGTATAATCATTGAGATATGTGTTCGTCAAGCGGGAAGGAAATCACGTTCCCGTTTGCGCCTTCGCAGACGCCGCGCTTCAGCCCTTGGGCCGCGGTTCGATGATCAGCCACTTGATGATGCCCATCGCAGGCAGCACCCACAGCAGGCCGCTCAACAGGAAGAACAGCAGATGCACCAGCGGGCTCGATTCCGACAGTTGGGCAACCGCCACGATCGACGCCACCAGCGCGTAGATGACGACCAGCGCCACCAGCAGCACGGTTCCGATCAGCTTTTTCAGGCGAATGGGCATGTCGCGATCTCTCTGACCGCTACCGCTTAGGCCGATCGGCGGGTGCGCGCAACCCGTCATCGGCGGCGCGACGGCGTGCCGCGCTGCCCGGTCTTGCCACCGGGGCTGCCTTGGTC
>NZ_RZOI01001278.1:0-758 GCF_004022645.1 Mesorhizobium sp. M4A.F.Ca.ET.020.02.1.1
CTCCTTCTCCAGCCTCGGAGATTGGCGAAAGCGGATATGAGGGTCTGATCTCCCCCCTTGTGGGGGAGATGTCCGGCAGGACAGAGGGGGGCGCGAAGGAATGAGACGATGGAGATTCCGGAATTTGCCACTCGATCTCACCGTCAATCCTGGCAGACCTTGGCAGCAACCCAGCGATCGCCAGCGCCAGCGTGCTCTTGCCCGAACCGCTTTCGCCGATGATCGCTAGGCGCTCACCGGCCTCGATCTCCAGGCTGACACCCTTCAGCGCCGGCACCTCGCGGCCGTTGCCGCGGTAGGCGACCGTGAGGTCGCGCATGGAAAGCAGCGCCGTCACGACAGACTTCTCCGCACCGCTGTCGTCTCGACGATGCCTTCGCCGGCGAGGTAGACGCCGAGCACGGTCAGCACCAGCGCGATGCCGGGGATGATCGACAGGAAAGGCGCGGTGCGCAAAACAGCACGGCCTTCGGCGATCATGCCGCCCCAGGTGACGAGGTTGGGGTCGCCTAGGCCGAGAAAGGACAGGGCGGCTTCCGTCAGGATCGCCGCCGCGACGATCACCGAGGACAGTGCCAGCACCGGCGGCAGCGCGTTTGGGAGCACTTCGCGAAAGGCGATCTCGAGCGGATGCATGCCGATGACACGGGCGCCGGCGACATAGTCGCGTTCGCGGATCGACAGCACTTCGGCGCGCGCGACGCGCGCCGGTCCCGTCCAGGCGCCAAGCGCGATGGCCGCAACGACCACACCGAGGG
>NZ_RZOI01001279.1:0-758 GCF_004022645.1 Mesorhizobium sp. M4A.F.Ca.ET.020.02.1.1
ACGCAGCTGGGGCGTGCCGAACAGCTTCATCGCGCTGATCATCATCGCCATCGTCATGTGGGTGGTGCTGCACCGCTCGGTATTCGGGCGCTATCTCTACGCCATCGGCAAGAACGAGGAAGCGGCGAAATATTCGGGCATTCGCACGGGCCGCATCGTCATGGCGGCCTACGTCATCTGCGGCGTGCTGACGGCGCTGTCGGCGATCTACTTCGCCATGTACACGCGCTCGATCTCGCCGGCGAGCCACGGCCAGTTCTACGAGCTCTATGCCATTGCCGCGGCCGTACTCGGCGGCTTCTCGCTGCGCGGCGGCGAAGGCTCGCTGATCGGCGTCATCCTCGGCACGGTGCTGCTGCAGGAGCTGCAGAACCTCGTCAACCTGCTTGGCATCCCGTCCTCGCTGAACTTCGCGGTGATGGGCGGGGTGATCCTGATCGGCGTGCTCGTCGACCAGCAATGGGGCGTGTTCCGGGCGCGGCGGCAGATGATCGACGCCACGCGCAGGAACGTCGCCGGCGCGCCGGCGGAGTAGCTTCCCTCGTTCGAGCTCGGCAGGCAGCGGGCAGTTTCAACTTCGCGGGCTGCCACCCTTTTTCGGACGTTGGCGCTGCCCCTGGCCTGCCTGCCGGCATCCTCTTCCCGTATAGTGACGGGGAGAGGGGCGCTCTCTTCGATGATTTCGCCAATTTCGAATGTTGCTAGATAGGCGCCGAGGCTGCGGTCGGTGTCCAGCCGATAGATGGGTAACAGTTTGA
>NZ_RZOI01000127.1:0-10869 GCF_004022645.1 Mesorhizobium sp. M4A.F.Ca.ET.020.02.1.1
CGCGCCAACGGGGCCCCAGCAAGCCCGGGCAATGGCGGCGCAAGCGCCGTGGCGCAGGCGCGCATGCCTTCGGCCAGCGGCGGCTCGCAGACGATGCGGCTGGTCGAGGCGCAGCCCGTGCCTACTGCCTTCGTCCCGGCACCGGAACCGGTCGTCGAAGCGCCCGCTGTTCCGGTCAAGTCGCTGGCCGACATTGCCGCCCTTGCCGATTCCAATCGCGACATCGCCTTCAAGGTTTTGATCAAGCGCTGCGTGCGGCTGGTGCGCGTCGAGCCCGGCCGCCTCGACGTCAGCCTGACCGAAGACGCGCCGAAGATGCTGCTCAACGACCTGACCGCCAAGCTGCGCGCCTGGACAGGCCGCAACTGGCTGGTGTCGCTGTCGAAGGAAGATGGCGGCCAGACTCTTGCCGAGATGGAAACGACGAAGCGCGAGACCGCCTTCCTCGACGCCAAGAGCGACCCGACGGTCGCCGCCATCCTCGCCCGCTTCCCAGGCGCCAAGATCATTGACGTGCGCATTCCGGACATGCCGGAAGTGGAAGAGGCCGAGGCCGACCTGCCGGTCGAGCCGGCGGCCGATGACGACGAAATCTAGAGTATGATCCCGAAAAAGAGGGAACCGGTTTTCGGACAAGATCATGCTCCAACAAAGAACTGAAGAGGACATTGGGATGAAGGATCTGCTCGGCCTTATGGGCAAAGCGAAGGAAATGCAGGCCAAGTTCCAGGCCATGCAAGATGAGATCGCCACGCTCGAAGCAACCGGTCAGGCCGGCGGCGGCCTGGTCAGCGTGACACTGACCGGCAAGTTCGAGATGAAGGTGCTGAAGATCGATCCGTCGCTGTTCAAGGAGGACGAGGCCGAGATTCTCGAGGACCTAATTCTCGCCGCTCACAATGACGCCAAAAATAAGGTCGAGCAGGTCATGCAGGAAAAGACCAAGGCGCTCACGGCAGGCTTGCCGATCCCGCCTGGAATGAAATTGCCGTTCTGAGCCGGCTGCCGCCAGTTAATTGATTATGAATGGAAATCGGACACCGGGGTGGTTGTTAAGACATTCCCCGGCTTTGTTCACGAGGTCATTTCCAGCCATTCATAAAGTTTTACCTATGCTGCACGAATGCTAATCCTTTAGCCATCTTTTTGCCTTTAAGAGTCTCATTCTTGCCACATCTCGGGGCGGGCTGGCATCTGGAAATGAGGCTTTTTTGTTGATCGCGACGCGATGGAAGACGCCGCTGCTGTTGCTCGGCATTGTCACTTCCCCCTTGCTTCTGGCCGGCTGCAGCCAGACCACTTCGCACGGTATGTCGGTGGCCAAGCTGACCGATGCCATCACGCCGAGTTTCCTGAGCTCACGCTCTTACGGCGCCACGCCGAAGGACAGGGAGTGCCTCGAGCGGGCGATGTTCTTCGAATCCAACCGGTCGAGCCGCGACGGCATGATCGCCGTCGGCACCGTCGTCATGAACCGTTTGCGCTCGGGCCAGCACGGCAGCACGATTTGCGAGGTCGTCGGCGAGAAAGGCCAGTTCGCGCCCGGCGTGATGACCCGGCCGATGAATTCGAAGGCGATGCCCGACGTCGAGGAGGCCGCCGACGCCGTGCTCAAGGGCGAGCGCAAGGCCAAGCTCAAGAACACCATGTTCTTCCACACCGCGGGCCTGCGCTTCCCCTACAAGAACATGCACTACACGATGGTCGCCGGCGGCAATGCCTTCTACGAGAAGCGCGGCCGCAACTGGCAGCCGCTGCCGGACGAGCCGATGGTCGCCGTAGCCTCGGCCACGCCGCGCCAGGCGGCGCCTGCTACCGCCCCGGTGCTCGTGGCGTCCGCGGAGCCGGTGGTCAAGACGATCGTCCATCCGGACCCGGCCAAGCAGGCCTCGATGACCGCTGCCGTGGAGCCCGCATCCGCGGCCAGGACGGCAAAAACCGGTACCGTTGCTGCTGAGCAAACCTACATGACCGCCGCCGTTGCGCCTGCGTCGAAGGCCGGTCGTGTCGCGGCGAAGCCGGTTGTGGTGGCGATGCAGGAGCCGATGGCGGAGCCGGATGCCTCGCGTTTCGGCGGCACCTTGAACAGCCGCTACATCACCTCGGTGCCGAGCGCGCCGCAGGAAGCGGCGATGGGTTTCCAGTCGACGCCTGAGAACACCGACGCCATCGGCGCGATGATCGTAAGCCAGAGCCGGCCGCTGGAAGCCTACTGAGCTGACCTGCAATTGATGGTCCGCCCTGTCAGCATGGCGGACCATTCCTCCGGGTGGATGTTCCAAACCGCTCTGAAAAATCCTAGATCAGTGCGATGTCCAAGCGAATCGCCGGTCCAGAGATCGAACGCCTGATCCAGCTCCTGGCCAAGGTGCCGGGGCTGGGCCCCCGTTCGGCCAGGCGCGCCGCGCTTCATCTCATCAAGAAGAAGGAGCAGCTGCTGCAGCCGCTCGCCGCCGCCATGGGCGAGGCGGTCGACAAGGTGCGCATCTGCTCGACCTGCGGCAATGTCGACACCTCCGACCCGTGCATGATCTGCACCGACTCGCGCCGCGACGCCGGCACGCTCATCGTCGTCGAGGACGTCTCCGATCTTTGGGCGCTGGAGCGGGCGGCGGCGATGAATGTGCGCTACCACGTGCTCGGCGGCACGCTGTCGCCGCTCGACGGCATCGGCCCCGAGCAGCTCAACATCCGCTCGCTGGTCGACCGCGTCGCCGGCGGCGAGGTCAAGGAAGTGATCCTCGCCGTCAACGCCACTGTCGAAGGCCAGACCACGGCGCACTACCTCACCGACCAGCTCTCCGGCTTCGAGGTCAAGGTGACAAGGCTGGCGCATGGCGTTCCGGTCGGCGGCGAACTCGACTATCTCGACGAAGGCACGCTAGCCGCTGCGCTGCGATCGAGGACGGCGTTTTGAGGGCTTCAACGAGGAGGTAGCCTGGAAATGACAGTATTCCTTCGCGCCCCCCTCTGTCCTGCCGGACATCTCCCCCACAAGGGGGGAGATTGGCAGCTTCGCTCGCGGCGTTCTTCCTTCAGCGTTGGCGATTGGCGAAAGCCAAGGCGACGGCCAATCTCCCCCCTTGTGGGGGAGATGTCCGGCAGGACAGAGGGGGGCGCGACAGAACGCAAGCATTCAAAACTGGCTGCGCTTTCCCTCTTCGCGGCTCTGTTCATTTTCCTCCTCTCCTTCCCCACCGCCGCAGCCCCCATCGACGACCAGTTCCGCACCTGGCTGCAGAGCGACCTTTGGCCACAAGCCAAGGCCAAGGGAATCTCCAGGAAGACCTTCGACGAGGCCTTCATCGGCGTGAAGCCGAACCTCAAGCTGCCGGACCTCGTTATGCCCGGCGAGACGCCGACGACGCCCGAGAAGCAGCACCAGGCCGAGTTCGGGCCGCCCGGCGCCTATTTCGCCGAGAAGACCGTTCGCGCCGTCACCGCCGGGGGGCGAACGCGCGAAGGCGCCAATGCGAGGGTGCTGGGGCTGATCGAGAAGCGCTATGGCGTACCGGGCGAGGTGCTTCTGGCGATCTGGGGCCGGGAGACCGGCTTCGGCGCGGCCAAGATGCCTTACGACGCCTTCGAGGTGCTGGGCACCAAGGCCTTCATGTCGACGAAAAAGGACTTCTTCCGCACCGAGGTGCTGGCAGCATTGGAGATCGTCGAGCGCGGGCTGGCACCGGTCAATGCGATGAAATCATCCTGGGCCGGCGCGCTCGGCCAGCCGCAATTCATGCCGACATCCTTCCTCAAGCATGCAGTCGATTTCGACGGCGACGGCCGGCCCGACATCTGGAATTCGACGCCGGATGTGCTCGCCTCGATCGCCAACTATCTCGTCCATTATGGCTGGGTCAGGGGCCGCGGCTGGGGAGCCGAGGTGATCGCGCCGGCCAATGTTTCCTGCTCGCTCGAAGGCCCCGATCAGGGCAAGAGGATTGCCGACTGGGTGGCGATGGGTATCAGGCGAGCCGACAACAAGGCGTTCCAGGCGAGTGAGCTGAAAGCCGAGGGCTTCCTCTTGATGCCGGCCGGCCGCAGCGGACCGGCCTTCATCGTCACGCCGAACTTCTATGTGCTGAAGCAGTACAACACCAGCGACCTCTACGCGCTGTTCATCGGCCGTGCCGCCGATCGCATCGCGAAGGGCGACGCCACCTTTACCGCAAGCTGGGGGCCGGTCGGCGATCTGCACCGCTCCGATATTGCCGCCCTGCAGCGGGCGCTGGAGGCCAAGGGCTACGACGTAGGCAGTGCCGACGGGCTGCCCGGTTTCAAGACCCGCCGCTCGATCGGCGCCTGGCAGGCGAAGAATGGCAGGGCCGCGACCTGCTTCCCCGATGTTGGCCTGGTTGCGGTGCTGAAGTAACCTCGAATTTAGCAGAATTTTCCCGATTGGCTGCATCGATTAGCCGGCGCATGGGTCGACACGCCGTGGCTCGTTCTGGTCCAATACGTTGTCTTGCAAATGCGCGTTGCCGGCTTGCGGGCCGCCGGATATGGTGTTGACCAATTGGACAAAAACCATGACGGTAAGTGGCCGGGGACACGCGCGCGACCCGATGGAATTTCTGCAATCCTGAGCCGGGAACTCAGGTCAACAAACAACAAAACAGGGAACGATCACCATGATGCTGGAAAAGTTTGCTCTTCGCTCTCGTGCCTTGCTTGCGGGCGCGGCGCTGTCCGCGCTGCTGGTCGCGCCTGCCTTTGCCGTCACGCCGGCCGATACGCTGGTCGAGGGCTTCGCGTTCGACGACATCATCACCATGGACCCGGGCGAGGCGTTCGAGCTGTCGACCGCCGAGGTCACCGGCAACACCTATGATCTCTTGGTCCGCCTCGACCTCAGCGACACTTCCAAGGTCAAGGGCGATCTCGCCGAGAGCTGGGCCGTTTCCGACGACGGCCTGACCTACACCTTCAAGCTCAAGCCCGGCATGAAATTCGCCTCGGGCAATCCGATCACCGCCGCCGACGTCGCCTATTCCTTCGAGCGCGCCATCAAGCTGGACAAGAGCCCCGCCTTTATCATCAGCCAGTTCGGCATCAGCGGCGACAATGTCGCCGAAAAGGCCAAGGCGGTCGACGACACCACTTTCCAGTTCGTCGTCGACAAGGCCTATGCGCCGAGCTTCGTTCTCAACTGCCTGTCGGCCACGGTTGCCTCGGTCGTCGACAGCAAGCTGGTCAAGGAACATGTCGCCGCCGTCACCCCCAGCGCCGACTACAAATGGGACAATGATTTCGGCAATGCCTGGCTGAAGACCGGCTACGCCGGCTCTGGCCAGTTCAAGCTGCGTGAATGGCGCGCCAACGAGGCCGTCGTTTTGGAGCGCAACGACAACTACAATGGCGAGAAGGCCAAGCTCGCCCGCGTCATCTACCGCTTCATGAAGGAAAGCTCGGCGCAGCGCCTGGCGCTGGAGGCCGGCGATATCGACGTCGCCCGCAACCTCGAGCCCAACGACCTGGATGCCGTCGCCAAGAACGCCGACCTCACCACCACAAGCGCGCCGAAGGGCACGGTCTATTACATCAGCCTCAACCAGAAGAATCCGAACCTCGCCAAGCCGGAGGTTCGCCAGGCGTTCAAATACCTGGTCGACTACGACGCCCTGAGCTCGACCATCCTGAAAGGCATCGGCGAGATCCACCAGTCCTTCCTGCCCAAGGGCGACCTTGGCGCGGTCGATGAAAATCCCTTCAAGCTCGATGTCGCCAAGGCCAAGGAACTCCTGGCCAAGGCCGGCCTGGCGGACGGCTTCAGCGTGACCATGGACGTGCGCAGCAAACAGCCGGAGACAGGCATGGCCGAGTCGATCCAGCAGACGCTGGGTCAGGTTGGCATCAAGCTTGAGATCATTCCGGGCGACGGCAAGCAGACGCTGACCAAGTATCGCGCCCGCAACCACGACATCTATATCGGCAATTGGGGCCAGGACTATTTCGATCCGAACTCCAACGCCCAGACCTTCGCCTCGAACCCGGACAATTCCGACTCCGCCAAGATCAAGACCCTCGCCTGGCGCAACGCCTGGGATATTCCGGATCTGACCAAGGAGACCGAAGCGGCGCTGCTGGAGAAGGATTCGGCCAAGCGCGCCGATATGTACAAGGACCTGCAGAAGAAGATCGTCGACACCAGCCCCTTCGTCATCATCCACCAGCAACTGGAAGTGGCTGGTCTGCGCAAGAGCATCAAGGGCTTCGCGCTCGGCCCGAGCTTCGACACCAACTTTGTCGGGGCGGTCTCCAAGGAATAGTTCCGGCGGACGCACCGCGTGAGCATCGTTGAAAATCAGGCGGCGGCCGGGCGCGGCAGCACCCGCTCCGCCGCTGTCTTATCGTCGATCGGCCGCTTCCTGGTCATCGCGGTGACCACCTATCTCGGTCTGCTCGCGGTGACCTTCTTCATTGGCCGCGTCATCCCGATCGATCCAGTGCTGGCCGTGCTGGGCGACCGAGCGCCGGCCAATGTCGTCGAGCGCACGCGCCGCGAGATGGGGCTCGACCTGCCGCTGATCCAGCAGTTCTACATCTATGTGAAGAGTGCGCTGAGCGGCGATTTCGGCACCTCGGTGCTGACCACCAATCCGGTCATGACCGATATCCGCCGCGTCTTCCCGGCGACCATCGAACTGGCGACGCTGGGCACGCTGATCGGCGCCGTCATCGGCGTGCCGCTCGGCGTTCTGGCCGCCGTCAGGCGGGGCAGCCTCGTCGACCAGATCGTGCGCATCATCGGCCTGATCGGCTATTCGGTACCGATCTTCTGGTTGGGACTGCTTGGGCTGGTCCTGTTCTACGCCAAGCTGCAATGGGTCGCCTTTCCGGCCAGGCTCGACGTCGTCTACGAATACACTTTCACGCCGATCACCGGCTTCTATCTGCTCGACGCGGCGATGCAGGGGCAGTGGGATGTCTTCTACGACGCCTATCGCCACATCATCCTGCCGGCCTCGCTGCTCGGCTACTTCTCGCTCGCCTATATTAGCCGCATGACCCGCTCCTTCATGCTGAACGAGATGGCGCAGGAATACATAGTCGCGGCGCGCGCCAAGGGCCTGTCGGAAACGCGCATCATCTGGGGCCACGCGCTGCGCAATGCCGCGGTGCCGATGGTGACGGTGATCGCGCTCTCCTACGCCAGCCTGCTCGAGGGCTCGGTGCTGACCGAGACCGTGTTCTCCTGGCCGGGCATCGGTCTCTACATCACCAATTCGCTGCAGAACGCCGACATGAACGCCGTGCTCGGTGGCACCATCATCATCGGTTCGGTCTTCATCGGCATCAACCTTCTTTCCGACCTGCTCTACCGCGTGCTCGATCCGAGGACCAAGGCTGCATGAGCGCCGAGACTATCCAGAGCCGTCGCGAATGGCTGCTCAGCGAGCGGCCGGCCTCGCGCATGCAGGCAAGGCTCGGCCGCGCCTATGTGGCGTGGCGGCGCTTCTCCGCCAACCGGCTGGCGGTTCTCGGCCTGCTGATCATCATCGCCCTGCTGGTGGTCGCCGCCTTCGCCGACGTGCTGGCGCCCTATTCGCCGACCGTCGGCGACCTCAAGAATGCGCGCCTGCTGCCGCCCGGCGCCGCGCACTGGTTCGGCACCGACGACCTCGGTCGCGATATCTACTCCCGCATCGTCTACGGCTCGCGCTGGACGCTCTATGTCGTGATCCTCGTCGCCGTCATCGCCGCGCCGATCGGCCTCCTGGTCGGCACGGTCGCCGGCTATGCCGGCGGCTGGACCGACGCGATCCTGATGCGCATCACCGACATCTTCCTCGCCTTCCCGAAACTGGTTCTGGCGCTAGCCTTCGTTGCCGCGCTCGGCCCCGGCATCGAGAACGCGGTGCTGGCGATCGCCATCACCTCCTGGCCGCCCTACGCCCGCATCGCGCGAGCCGAGACGCTGACGGTGCGCAACTCGGATTTCATCAAGGCGGTGCAATTGATGGGCGCCTCGGCGTTCCGCATCGTGCTGCGCCACATCATGCCGCTCTGCATCTCTTCGCTGATCATTCGCGTGACGCTCGACATGGCCGGCATCATCCTGACAGCCGCCGGCCTCGGCTTCCTCGGCCTCGGCGCGCAGCCGCCGCTGCCCGAATGGGGCGCGATGATCGCGTCCGGCCGGCGCTTCATCCTCGACCAGTGGTGGGTTGCCGCGGCACCGGGTGCCGCCATCCTCATCGTCAGCCTCGGCTTCAACCTGCTCGGCGACGGCCTGCGCGACGCGCTCGATCCAAGGAGCGGCGACCAATGAGCGGCAACAAGAGCGACAAGGGCACGCTTCTTGAGGTCGACGATCTGCGTGTCACTTTCCCGACCCGCACCGGCCTGGTCGAGGCCGTGCGCGGCGTCACCTTCTCGCTTGGCCGCGAGCGACTGGGCATCGTCGGCGAGAGCGGTTCCGGCAAGTCGCAGACCGGCCGCGCCATCATGGGCGTTACCGCGCCGCAGGCCGAGGTCTCGGCGAACAAGCTCGCCTTCGACGGTATCGATCTGCTCTCCATAGCGCCGCGCCAGCGCCGGGCGCTGCGCGGAAACCGCATCGCGATGATCCTGCAGGATCCGAAATATTCGCTCGATCCGGTGATGAGCATCGGCCGCCAGATCGTCGAGACACTGCGCACGCATGAGAGGGTCTCAAAGGCCGAGGCGCGCGAGCGGGCGCTGGCCATGCTGGAGGCGGTGCAGATCCGCGATCCTAAGCGCGTTTTCGACCTCCACCCGCATGAGGTTTCGGGCGGCATGGGCCAGCGCGCCATGATCGCCATGATGCTGATTGCCGGGCCGGAGCTGATGATCGCCGACGAGCCGACCTCGGCGCTCGACGTCACCGTGCAGCTCGACGTGCTGAACATCCTCGACAAGCTGGTCGCCGAGCGCGGCATGGGCCTGATCTTCATCTCGCACGATCTGCGGCTGGTCTCGTCCTTCTGCGACCGCGTGATCGTCATGTATGACGGCAAGGTGGTCGAGCAGCTCAAGGCTTCGGAGCTGCGCGACGCCCGGCACCCCTATACGCGCGGTCTGCTCAACTGCATGCCGAGGATCGGCTTCGAGCGTCACCCGCTGCCGGTGCTCGACCGCAAGCCGGAGTGGGCGGCATGACCGCGGCGCTTTCCGTCGACAGGCTGGAGGTGATCTTCGACCGGTTTCGCGCGCTGAAGGGCGTCAGCCTCGAGGTCAGGGAGGGCGAGTCCTACGGGCTGGTCGGCGAGAGCGGCTCCGGCAAGTCGACGCTGCTCAGGGCGATCACAGGCTTGGCGCCCGCCTCTTCGGGCACCATCACCGTCAACGGCAAGACCCTCGGCAAGACTCGTGAAAAAGCCTTTTACCGCGAGGTGCAGATGGTCTTCCAGGACCCCTACGGCTCTCTGCATCCGCGCCAGACGGTCGACCGCCTGCTGCAGGAGCCGCTCGCCATCCATGGTTTTGCCGATGGCGAGAAGCGCATCGAACGCGCGCTGGACGAGGTCGGTCTCGGCAACGGCTTCCGCTTTCGCTACGCACACCAGCTCTCCGGCGGCCAGCGCCAACGCGTCGCCATTGCCCGCGCGCTGATCCTTGAGCCCTCGATCCTTTTGCTCGACGAGCCGACCTCGGCTCTCGATGCCTCGGTACAGGCGGAGGTGCTAAACCTGCTCGAAGAGGTGCGGCGACGGCGCAAGCTGACCTTCCTGATGGTCAGCCACGACCTCGCCATCATCACCCATATGTGCGAGCGGTTGATGGTGATGCAGAACGGCGAGGCGGTTGAGACGCTGACGGCGAGCCAGCTGATCGGCCACCGTGTGAGTGAGGATTATACGCGCAATCTGCTGAGGGCGAGTGAGGGGTTTGTGAGGGCGTAGCTTCTGTGCCGCGCAACTTGACTCACAAATGCGCCGCACCACTCTCTGACACCGTCTCGCTATGCACGCCGTCTTGCCGCCGGTCTTTCGGCTCCTTGATGCGGAACCACGTCACGTAAAGCGCCGGCAGGAACAGCAGCGTGATCGCGGTGCCGGCGATGATGCCGCCCATCATCGCGTAGGCCATCGGTCCCCAGAACACTTCGCGCGCAATCGGGATCAGCGCCAGGCTGGCGGCCGCGGCCGTCAGCGCGATCGGCCGCATGCGGTGCTCGGTCGCCTCGATGACGGCGGCCCAGCGGTCCTTGCCTTCGGCGACCAGGTCCTCGATCTGCACGATCAGGATCACCGAGTTGCGGATCAGGATTCCGATCAGCGCCAGCACGCCGAGGATGGCGACGAAGCCGAGTGGCGCGCCGCTCGGCACCAGTGCCGCCACCACGCCGATCAGGCCGAGCGGCGCCACTGCCACGACCAGGAACAGGCGTTGGAAGCTTTGCAATTGCACCATCAGGATGGTCGCCATGACGAACAGCATCAACGGCACGACCGCCGCGATCGGCCCCTGGCTCTTGGCGCTTTCCTCGACCGAGCCCGCGGTTTCGACCGAATAGCCCGGCGGCAGCTTGGCGATGAAGGCGTCGACCGACGGCTTCAGCTCGTTGACGACAGTGGCCGGCAGCACGTCGCCGACCAGACCGGTGCGCACGGTGATGGTCGGTATCCGGTCGCGCCGCCAGACCGTCGGCTGCTCGAGCTCGTAGCGTATGTTGGCGACCGCGGCGAGCGGGATGGCATCGCCGGTCCCGGTTGGCAATTGCATGTTCTGGAGCGTTGCGACCGAGCTGCGATCGGCCTCGCGCGAGCGCGCCACGACATCGATCAGATAGGTGGCGTCGCGCAGCTGGGTGATGGTGGCGCCGCCGACCGTGCTGTTCAGCGCGCTGGCGATGTCGGAGGAGGTGATGCCGAGCTGGCGCGCCTTGTCCTGCAGCACATCGAC
>NZ_RZOI01001280.1:0-757 GCF_004022645.1 Mesorhizobium sp. M4A.F.Ca.ET.020.02.1.1
TCCATGAAGCCTTCATGGAAGAAGCCGTTGATCGAGCTGCCGACCGATCGCCACGAACCGACGGGAATGGAGACGGGCGCGGCGATGCCGCTCACCCGGTAGTTCGGGATCGTGTAGGGCTGGTCGTACGCGCCGTCGACGATGGTCTTGTCCGGCCCCATTGCCGATAGCGACGGAAACAGCCTCCGCAAGGTGCTGGCGATCATCGATGGCGACGATATCTTCATTTCGACGGCGACCGGCAGGCCATCGTCGCCGAGCCGCGCCTGGAACTTGCCGATTGCCGCGGGGCGGTAGGCGTCGTGGCGCATGTCCTCTTCGCGCGTCCAGGTCACCTTGACCGGGCGGCCGCCGGCTTCCTTGGCCATCAGCGCCGCGCACAGTGCATAATCCATCTCGACGCGCCGGCCGAAGCCGCCGCCGAGGAAGGTGGTGTGCACCGCGACCTTGTCCTGCTCGATGCCGACCGCGTTGGCGCACAGCTGCCGCACCAGCGTCGGCGCCTGGTTGCCGCACCAGATGTCGAGGGCGCCGTCCTTCAGCCGCGCCGTGGCGTTCATCGGCTCCATCGTTGCGTGCGCCAGGTACGGCACTGCATAGTCGGCCTCGACGATTTTTTCGCGCGGCGTGTCGGCGAAAGTGGTGTCGACATCGCCGTCGTTGCGCAATGGCGAACCCTTGGTGGTGAGCGCCTGTTTCATCGCCTCGTCGATGGCGGCGCTGTCCAGCGGATATTCGGGGTCGGCCCATTTGGCCT
>NZ_RZOI01001281.1:0-756 GCF_004022645.1 Mesorhizobium sp. M4A.F.Ca.ET.020.02.1.1
CGATCGGATCGAGCGCGATTTCGCCTTCGTCCGGCTGCACGATGCCGACCATCACTTTCATCAGTGTGGATTTGCCTGCGCCGTTCTCGCCCAAGAGGGCGTGAACCTCGCCACTGCGCAAATGGAGATCAGCTCCTTTCAACGCCTGGACGCCGGCGAAGCGCTTGGCGATGCCGGTCATGCGAAGTGCGGGAGGACGGCTTTCGCCGTCCTCTGCCTGGGAGGTTGCCTTGAGCACTGAGACTGCCTCAGTTGGTCTTGGGATCGGGGTAATCCTTGACGTTGTCCTTGGTGATAACCGCCTGGGGCGACAGGATCCACTGCGGGATGGCCTGGCAGCCGAGAAGGCGAAGCGCCATCTGCACGCCGAGCTGGCCCTCCGCGAAGGGGAATTCCGCCACGGTGGCGCGCATCTCGCCGGCCCCGACCGACTTCTTGGCTTCCCGGATGCCGTCAGTGCCGACGACCGCGACCTTGTCGAGGCTGCTGCCGCCGGAAACGGCTTCGACCACGCCGAGCGCCATGCCGTCATTGTTGGCGTAGATGCCGACGAGGTCCGGCGCCTGGCGAAGGATGTTCGAGGTCGCGTTCAACGCGGTCAGTCGGTCCCAATTGCCGGGCTGGCTGGCGACGAGCTCCAGGTTGGAATATTTCTTGAGCTCTTCCTTGAAGCCCTGAATGCGCAGGCGCGCATTGGGTGAGCCGGCAGCCCCCTCGATCTGGGCGACCTTGCCGCCGTTCGGATAGGTCTGGTGC
>NZ_RZOI01001282.1:0-756 GCF_004022645.1 Mesorhizobium sp. M4A.F.Ca.ET.020.02.1.1
CTCAAAATACGATTTGTCAGATCAGGCGATCTGCTTCAGCGCCGTATCGGCGTCGTGCTTGATGCGCTTGACCATCGAGCGCAGGCCGTTGGCGCGCTGCGGCGAAAGGTGCTCGTCGAGGCCGAGCCCCTTGAGTGTCGCCTCGGCGTCTGTTTTCTGGATCTCGCTCGCCGGGCGCCCGGAAAACAGCGCCAGCATGATAGCGACCAGGCCACGCACGATATGGGCATCCGAATCGCCCTGGAAGGTGATGACCGGATCGGTCCCTTGTCCCTGGTCGGTGGTGAGCCACACCTGGCTGACGCAGCCCGGCACCTTGTTGGCGGGAGTCCGCGCGGCGTCGGGGAACGGCGGCAGCGCTTCGCCGAGTTCGATCACGTAGCGATAGCGGTCCTCCCACTCGTCGAGCAGGGAAAAGTCGTCGCGGATCGTCTGGATCGTGGTCGTCATTGTGCCGGATATAGTCATCCGGCATCCCCGCGTCACGAAAAAAGAAAGAAAACACCGCAGGCGTCGAGAGGTCGGACGGGCCTGCGGTGTCGCCAATCAGCGGCTAAAACTCAATTCTTAGTCGGCGCCTTCGCCGGAATGTTGACGGTCGCCGGCAGAACGACGTCCACGCTGCCTGTGGCCACGGACGTGTCGAGCCCTCCGTCGCTGGCCTTATCGCCGGCCTGGCCGTCCTCCATCATGGCGGCGGCGATCTTGGCGGTCTCCCTGGCGCGGGCGCCGATCGTGTGCATGGCGGATTTACCG
>NZ_RZOI01001283.1:0-755 GCF_004022645.1 Mesorhizobium sp. M4A.F.Ca.ET.020.02.1.1
CGGCCGCACCTTCCAGATTCCGCGGCCGCTGCCCAATTTGACGCTGATCGAGAACGTCATGCTTGCCGCGCAAGGGCAGACCGGCGAGCGGCTGCTTGCCAATTTCCTCACGCCGTGGCGGGTCGCCGCCGAGGAGAGAGCCGCCGCGAGGAAAGCCGCCGAGTTGCTGGAACTCGTCTCGCTGACCCGGCTGGCGCACGAGCCGGCACGCGTGCTTTCCGGCGGCCAGCGCAAGCTGCTCGAACTCGCCCGCGTGATGATGGCCGACCCGGCGATCATCCTGCTCGACGAGCCGGCGGCCGGCGTCAACGCCACCCTGCTCGAGGTCATCATCGACCGCATCCGCGACATCAACGAGAGCGGCATCACCTTCCTGTTGATCGAGCACAACATCGACATGGTGACGCGGCTTTGCCACCGCGTGCTGGTGATGGCGAGCGGCGAGCTCTTGTGCGAGGGCACCGCCGACGAGGTGGCGCGCGACCAACGCGTCATCGAGGCCTATCTCGGGGGCGCGGCATGAGTGAAGCCGTGCTTGACGTCAGTGAACTCGAGGCCGGCTACGAGCCTGGGGTGCCGATCGTGCGCGGCGCCTCGATCACTGTCAACAAGGGCGAGATCGTCGTCGTCCTCGGGCCGAACGGCGCCGGGAAGTCGAGCCTGATCAAGGCCGTCGCCGGCCTTGTTCCGATCAGCCGGGGCAAGGTGCTGCTCGATGGCAAGGACATCACCGCGGCGCCGGCGCACACCATGGT
>NZ_RZOI01001284.1:0-754 GCF_004022645.1 Mesorhizobium sp. M4A.F.Ca.ET.020.02.1.1
CGCCGGCCCCCATCCTAGCCTATCAAATGCCGCAGCATCCCCGCCGAAGCCACGCCGATCACCACGGTCGGCAGCATCGACAGCCTCGTCGCCGCGAGCACGGTGATGGCGAGCGCCGCCAGGTCGGCCGGATTTTTGGAGACGAAGTCCGGCGCGATGACCGAGATCAGCACGCAGCCGGGCGCGGCTTCCATCACCGCCGTGGCGCGGCGGCCAAGCGTTGGGTTGCGCAGCACGACATAGCCGCCGACCCTGGTCAGATAAGTGACGCTGGCCATCAGCACGATGGCCAGCACGTTTGCTGGATCGATCATGCTTCGTCTCCCGAAAACAGCCAGGCCGAGACCAGCCCGGAGAGCGCGCCGGCCGCCACATACCAGGCGCCGGGAACGATGAGGTAGGTCAAGGCGGCCACCACCAGGCTGACCAGCCACGGCCGCGCCGCGGCAAAACCCGTCCACATGCCGCGCATCAGCACCAGGAACACGGCCGGGAAGGCCATGGCGAAGCCGTAATCCTCGACATTGCCGAGCACTGGGCCGAGTGCCGCGCCGGCGGTGGTGAACACCGCCCAGGCGAGGTAGAAGGGCAGGGCGGCGCCGGCATAATAGGGCAGGCTGAAGGCCGGGTTCAGACCGGCCGCGGCGCGTTGCCTCGCATCCGCCAGCCCCAGCGCCCAGCTCTCGTCGCACATCACGAACAGCGCGGGAAACACCTTGCGCCGCGGAAGGCGGCTGAGGAACGGCGCAAGCGC
>NZ_RZOI01001285.1:0-751 GCF_004022645.1 Mesorhizobium sp. M4A.F.Ca.ET.020.02.1.1
GGACGCCAATCGCCGCAAGGCATGCCAGAACCGAAACGCGCATGGCCTTCCTCCACTCGTCAGGGAAGGGAAACACAAGCGCGCCGCGGTTTCAACAGGTCCGTTACATGCCCCGATAGACTGGCCCCTCGCCGGCTTTTGTTTGAGCGGCGGTCGAGACGGCCGGGTCAGGCGTCTGCCTGTCTCACATGCCCTGATAGACCGGGCCTTCGCCGCCTTGTGGCGGCACCCAGTTGATGTTCTGGTTGGGGTCCTTGATGTCGCAGGTCTTGCAGTGGACGCAGTTCTGCGCGTTGATGACGAAGCGCACGTCCTTGGCCGACGGATCGGCAGCGGCGTTGCCGTCCTTGTCGACCCATTCGTAGACGCCGGCCGGGCAGTAACGCGTCGAGGGTCCGGCAAAGACATCGTGCTCGGAGCGCTGCTGCAGTGCCGCGTCGCCGACGATGAGGTGGACCGGCTCATTTTCCTCGTGATTGGTGTTGGACAGGAACACCGAGGAGAGCCGATCGAAGGTCAGTACGCCATCCGGCTTCGGATAGGCGATCTTTTCATATTTTGCAGCCGGCTCCAGCGTCGCGTAGTCCGCCTTGCCGTGCTTCAGCGTGCCGAAGGGCGAGAGGCCGAACAGCGTGTTCAGCCACATGTCGAGGCCACCGAGGCCGACGCCGATGATGGTGCCGAAGCGCGACCACAGCGGCTTGACGTTGCGCACCTTCTTCAAATCCTTGCCGCTGTCGGTCGCCCGCCA
>NZ_RZOI01001286.1:0-750 GCF_004022645.1 Mesorhizobium sp. M4A.F.Ca.ET.020.02.1.1
ATGCGCGGGCTTTCCTTGCCCACTTCGGCAAGGGCTGCCTCACGTCGCCCGCAGATGGTGACGTTGACGCCGGCGCCGGCGAGCGCCAGCGCGATCGCCCGTCCGACGCCTGAACCACCGCCGGTGACCAAGGCATGCCTGGCCGTGGTTTTTGCGGTGGAGGTCATACCTTCAACCCCGCCGCCGCTTCGCGCTGGGCCAGCCGGTAAAGCTGGTCGCGGCCGGGCAGATAGGGATCCGGCCATTTGACGCCGCGGTCGCCGAGCGCCACCGCTGCATGCAGCGTCCAGTAGGGATCGGTGAGATGCGGCCGGGCCAGCGCGACGAGATCGGCGCGGCCCGCCATCAGGATCGAGTTGACATGGTCCGGCTCATAGATGTTGCCGACGGCCATCGTCGCCATGCCGACCTCGTTGCGGATTCGGTCGGAGAACGGTGTCTGGAACATGCGGCCATAGACTGGTTTTGCCGCGATCGAGGTCTGCCCGGCCGACACGTCGCAGAGATCGACACCGGCCTCGTGCAGCAGTTTTGCGATTTCGACCGCGTCGGCAGGTGTGACGCCCTCGATACCGACCCAGTCATTGGCCGAGATGCGCATCGAGATCGGCTTTTCCGAGGGCCACACGGCACGCACCGCGCGGAAGATCTCCAGCGGATAGCGCATACGGTTTTCCAGCGAGCCGCCATACTCGTCGGTGCGCCGGTTGGTCAGTGGCGTGATGAATGAGGACAAGAGATAGCCATGCG
>NZ_RZOI01001287.1:0-750 GCF_004022645.1 Mesorhizobium sp. M4A.F.Ca.ET.020.02.1.1
GAACAGCGCCACCGGCCCGGCGGTATCCGCCAGGGCATCGACCACACGCGAGACGAGCTCCGGCAGCGGCGCGCCGCTCAGGCGGAAGGCAAGTCCGGCGAGTATGCCGATGATCAGCGGATTGAGGAACAGCCGCCTGAGGAAGCTGGTGACGACACGCAGCGGATGCGCGGGCTTGCCGGCGCCGCGGCCGAACATCTCGAACAGGACGATCGAGGCCATCATCGTGACCGGCAGGTGGACGGAGACCAGCAGCGACAGGACCTCGAAGCCGCTCGGTCCGAATATGCCGAGGATGAAGGGCGCGCCGAGCAGGACGATGTTGGAATAGCCAGACGACACGCCGCCGACGATGCCCGTGCGCGAATCCCTGCCGAAGACCCGCGTGGTGACGAGATGCCCCACCGCCCAGGTGATCGCGACCGCCGTGAAATAGGCGCCCCACAGCGACCATGGCGCCACGCCGTGGAAGTCGGACTTCACCATCGTTTGGAACAGAAGCAGCGGCATCGCCACGTTGATGGCGAATTCGGAGATGCCCTCGCCGCTCGCCGGCTTCAGATAGCCGGTGAAGCCGGCAAGGTAGCCGAGCGCGACGAGGCTGAAGACGAAGAGGACGGTTTCGGTGAGCGGAGACATTTTTCCCGTGATAGGCGAGCCCCGTTTGCAACGCAATCGCGCCGGCCGAGGAAGGCCCACCCGCTTCCTGCCCCCGCCCGAATTGATCAAGGTCGGCTGGCAGCGTTATAG
>NZ_RZOI01001288.1:0-748 GCF_004022645.1 Mesorhizobium sp. M4A.F.Ca.ET.020.02.1.1
GTCGGAACGCGCGGATTTCCTGTTCAGCGACTGGGACGCGCTTGCCAAGGGCGACCACGCGACGGCGACGGGGTTGCGCGTGGCGCTGTGGCAGATCGGGCTCGGTGCATTCCGGGACGCTCCGATATTCGGACACGGCATCGCCGCCAGCCAGGCGCTGATGAAGCAAGGCTTCCATGAGCAGTTCGGCATGGCCATGGGCTTCAGCCATTTCCACAACGGCTTTCTGACCGCGCTGGTGCAGGCCGGGTTGGCCGGAGCAATCACGCTCGCGGCGATCTTCGCGGTCGCCGCATGGAACGCCGCAAAGGTTCTGCGCGTCAGCGCCGATCCGATCGAGCGCTTCGGCGCGACGATGGTCGCCGTCACGGTGATCGTCTACCTGATCGGCGGAATGACTGGCATCCTGCTCGGCCACGATATCCTCGATTCGACTTTCATGGTCTTCGTGGTGTCCGGAACCTACCTTGCGTCGGGGCGCCAACAGAGGCTGCCGCAGGAGCCGGCGGCCGCGATAGCGCCGGCAACCTGACCAAGGGGATGCGAAAACCCGCCATGAAAGTTCTGGTCACAGGCGCGACGGGATTCATCGGACGCCGGGTCGTGAGCCACCTTGCCGATGCGGGGTTCGAGGTGCGCACCGCCTCGCGCCGGCCGGAACGGCTTGGGCGGGCAAGCGGGGCGGTTCTGCTGCCCGGCTTCGATGCTCCCGCCGACGCCTTCCTCGCAATGATGGAGGGAGTGACAC
>NZ_RZOI01001289.1:0-739 GCF_004022645.1 Mesorhizobium sp. M4A.F.Ca.ET.020.02.1.1
TCTCAGTCCGTCGCACCTGGTCAGTCGAAAGCAACCTGCGTTTCGAGATCGTCGAACGTCCCGAGATCGGCATGGTACGCGTCCTGCAGGATGTCAGCGACAGTCCGGAGCTGTTGCACCTTTCCAGGGACCGTGTGGCCGCCGATCGCTGGCTTGCCACCAATCCGTACAGCCGAGCCTATCTCGAAGAGGTCTCCGCCGACGAGGTCGGCGCCGACATCATCGAGGGCCGCACAGCAGCCTGACTTCCACACCGCATAAACCAACCACCGACAGGGCCTGGATCGCGCGAGCGATCGCCGGGCCTGTTCCGTTTCATGGAGATCGACATGTTCGACTGGACCAGAGGCTGCTCTTATGACGAGCAGCAGAAAAGACGCTTCCACACGACCGCCCGCTCGCGGCTGAAGAAACTCGCTGCAGAACTTGCGCTGCCGCCAGGCAGCTTTGACCTGCGTTCGAACAAGGCGGGTATCGCCGTTTCCGGCGAAATTACCCTGCACCATGACCGGGTATACATCCAGGTTGGTCAGTTCGCCATGTCCTCCGGCCACGGCATCCTGATCCGCACCTGCAAGGGCCGCAAGGATTATACCGGCGGAGCCAATCACTTCGTCGCGCTCGCCATGCTCGACGACGTTCCGGCGCTCGCGGCCGCCGTCCGCGCCATCACCGGTATCGGGCGCGAAGCAGCACAGCCCGCCGGTCGCCGGGCCGCCTGAAGCAGTCCAACGATCCC
>NZ_RZOI01000128.1:0-10867 GCF_004022645.1 Mesorhizobium sp. M4A.F.Ca.ET.020.02.1.1
GTCGCAGAGGGTGGCTTTTCGAGCCGTTTCCTAGTGCAAAGAACACCAGTCAACTCGAAGCCTTGCGCGTGCGCATGCTCACTTAACCTGTTCAATCTCAGGAGCCGGCGCTAGGCCTTTCGGCGTTGCCTGCTAGGTTGGCGATTGCGTATTCGCCGGGAACAATGCAGCCTAGGCTTGGGGTTCGAGAAGCTACTTCCCGGGGCGGGACCATGCAGGACGGATTCGCGGCACGGCAACTGGTGCAGAAGTCATGACACGCGCTCAGTTGGCCGGTGTCATCCTGGGCTCGTCGCTGGTAGCGGCGCTTACCATTGTCCGGGCGAGCGACCCGCAGCCGTTGAGACTCGCCCGCGAAGCGACGTTCGACCAATATCAGCGGCTGGCACCTCGCAGCTTCGAGGCGATGCCCGTCCGCGTGGTCGACATAGACGAGGCTTCATTGCGGCAGTTCGGGCAGTGGCCGTGGCCCAGGGATCGCATGGCGGCTCTGGTCGACAAACTGACGGAGCTTGGCGCGGCAGTCATCGCGTTCGACATCCTTTTCGCCGAACCCGATCGTCTGTCGCCTCGCAGTGTTGTCCGCGACGTGCCAGGCATCGATCCTGCCCTGCTCGATCGCCTGCCCGACAACGACGAGATCTTCGCCCGGTCGATCGCCGGCAAGCCGGTTGTCCTGGGTTACGGCATCTCCAACGAAGGGAACTATCATCCGCAGGTGAAGGCTGGCATTGCCTTTACGGGCGAGAGCCCGGTCGATGCTCCTCCCCATATCAGGGCAGCCACACCGCTGCGGCCGCAGCTTGAGGCCAATGCCGCCGGCATCGGACATATCAGCCTCAATCCAGGCAAATCGACCGCTGTCGTGAGGACAGCTCCACTCTTTCTGACTGATGGCGAGCAGCTTTATCCGGGTCTTGCTCTCGAAGCCATGAGGGTAGCGCAGGGCGCCTCCACCTATCTGATTGCCGGCGCGCCGGAAGGGCAGGGCATAATGACCTCCGTCAAGATCGGCGACTTCGTTATCCCGGTGACCTCGGCAGGCGAACTCTGGCTCTATGTCAGTCCCGACAGGGCGGAACGGTATGTTTCGGCGAAGGACGTGCTTGCACCCAATGGCGTCTCGCCCCAAACAAGGGCCGCGATCGAGGGCAACATCGTGTTTGTCGGCACCTCCTCCGCCGGGCTGCAGGATATTCGTGTCACGGCGCTCGGTGAGAACGTGCCGGGCGTCTCGCTCCACGCGCAGATGGTTGAACAGGTACTGTCCGGCCACTATCTGTCGCGGCCCGACTGGGCAAACGGGCTGGAAATCGCGTCGATCGCGATGCTGGGCAGCCTTCTGGTGCTTCTCACGATTTTCGTAAGCCCCGCGATTGCTCTCGCCTGCGGCCTGGCGATCACCGGTATGGCGCTCGTCGCATCATGGCTTGCCTTTTCGCTTGCGGGACTGCTGTTCGACCCGTTTGCGCCAATCGTCATGGGCTCGATCACGCATTTCGCGACCACCTCTTTCCGCTTCCTGGTGACTGACCGGGAGCGGCGCGCGATCCGGCGGGCCTTCGGTCAATATCTGTCGCCATCGCTGCTCTACCGTATCGAGCACACCCGCGACGCGCTTCGTCTTGGCGGCGACGACCGCGAGCTGACCGTGATGTTTGTCGATGTACGCAACTTCACCGAGATCAGCGAAAGACTGCCGCCCACCGCCGTCGTGCGGTTTCTGAACACGCTTCTCGACGCGCTCAGCCGTCATGTCACCGCCAACGAAGGCACACTCGACAAGTTCATCGGCGATTCGATCATGGCCTTTTGGAATGCCCCGATCGATGTCGCCGATCATCCCGCCAAAGCCGTTCGCGCGGCATTGGCCATGCGCGAGACGATTGCTCGCCTCAACGAAAGCGACGCATTCGGATTCGGCGCCGAGCAGACGGTTCGCATCGGCATCGGAATCCATACCGGCGTCGCCTGCGTCGGAAACATGGGTGCTGAGTCGCGATTCAACTATTCGGCGGTGGGCGACGCAGTGAACACCGCAGCGCGTATCGAGACGGTGTGCAAGACGGTGAGCTTCGACATCCTCGCGTCCGACGACACCGTAAGATCGCTGCCAGGCTGGGCTTTCCTCGACGCGGGATCGCTGGAGCTCAAGGGAAAAAGGGCGAGGACGAGAATCAATGCCGTCGTCGGCGATGAAAGTGTTGCCTCGTCGCCGGATTTTGCGGAATTGCGGCTTCTGCACGGCAAGCTCGTCGAAGCGTTGCGTTCGCGCTCGCCTGGCAGCCGAAAGATCATCGCGGCGGCCAAAGCCAAGGCCGCGGGCCTGCCGGCGGGCTTGCAGGACTTCTATGGCAGGATATCGCGCAGAGCGGATGATTTTCTTGCCAAACGGGCGGGTGCGGCGGCGGAAGCGAATGCCGGCTATGCGGAGCAACAATTCGGCTCCAACTCCTGACCTGCATTTGGACAGGGCAGTTGACCGCCGCGCTCGCTGCTCTTCAAGGGCAATGAGTTCGGCCACACCGATCTAGAAGCACTTAGCCCCGACCGGCCAGCGAAGCCGAATAGCGGAAGCGCCAGGAAAAAGAGCAGCTATCCGTTGCTCTTGCCGCCGCCCTATCCCTTCTTGCCAGGACCGTAGGATTTTCCGGGATTGCTGGGGTCGTGCTTGCCGGGGTCATTTCCATGACCGTTGTTGCCATCATCCGTTGGCGGGGCCGGCGGGTCCGGCGGATCCGGCGGATTGGGTGTGCCCGGACTGGGTGGACTGGGCGCCCGTTGCTGCTGCGGCCGCGGCGTATGCTCCTGCTGAATGGCGGCCGTAAGCCCGCAATTTCCGCCCGTACCGAAGCCTCCCGAAAGCTGCTGAGTGCCGGTCAGAAACGGCAACGCCCGCTGGGTGCCGAGTGCGGTGAGCACAGATCGATTGACCTTGGTAACGTCGCTCATAGCGCCTGATGGCGACGCGACCACACAATCGCAACGCTGCTTCAGTTCCCGGCATCCGCCACCGCTGCAGAACCGAGCCGACCCCTTCAGGAGCACGACGGCGGTTTTGCCGTTGGGCGCGATGTGAACATCGAATGCTGTTCCCCGCACGCCTATCGTGCCTGCAGGCGTGACGATCTGGTAGGCGGACGAGGACGAACTTCCGCTTATCCAGCGAAACGTTCCCTTGGCAGCGCGGATGGTAAGGTTCTTCACCGAATTATCATCGTTGAAGACGTACTTGTCGATGACGACGGAGGAACCCCACCCTACCGCCAGCTTGGTGCCATCCATGAACACGAATTGGCCAAGCCCGGTATTGGATGTCCTGATACGTTCGTCCCGGTGAACGGGTGCGCTGACCACCAGCGGTCCGGTTGCGCCGGTGACGGCAGTCTTGATCACGACTGCCTTGCCGACTGTTTCGGCGGCGGCTATCGGTGTCGCATTGTTGAGCGTCGCGGCAAGCGCGACAACAGCAACCCACCTCAAGGACGGCATTGCATCCTCCTGTAAGATCGATCTTTATTAGCAATTTCTTTATTAGCACATGTACCAAAGGTTGTCTTTACGGGAGGGCATACGTCAATTTGAGTAGACATGGCTCGTTTCCGCAGGCGAAGTTCGATCGGCAATTCGCAATTCGGCGGCGACCCGATGAACGGCCATCTGGACGAAATTCGCATCACGGTCGGTCATAACCGTTACGAGCTCGGACACGAGCTTCACGCCGCCGACTGCGGCTTTTCCCAAGGTCAAAAAATGCCGCGCGGTGCAAGGCAGGCATACTGGGCCGGCCTCAATGCGTCAGCGGTTGAACTTGCCTTCGTAGCCGTAGGAAATGTCACTCGGCAGACTGAGCGCTGCTTGCCGGAATTCGAGATTGAATATCTGATCCGTATACCGGCCATCGTTCAACAGCCCGTCCCATGCGAAGAACGCGGCAACCGCGACAAGGATGAGCATAAACGTTCGCATCGGAACCCCCTCTCTCAAGAGGGCTGAAGCTCTCCCATGGAATGCTTGCGCATCCTCAACACCAGCAAGCGCGTGGCCGCGAACGGTGTCATGACGAGAAACGTCATCGCGACGCTGATGAGGAATGACAACTGACAGAATGCGCTGGGAACGTAACAAACAGCTTCCATAGACCTAACCCCTTCAAACCACGGTTACTCTGGTGGCCTCCCTCCGCCCGCTCTCCAAGCATGATCCTGCTTCGGCAGAAATACAATAGGTTGCTAATATAAGATTGTCATCGCTTTGCTCTCCGCTGGCCAGCAGCACGAGCCTCGGCCTCAGCTTCTCAGTATTTGATTTTTCTTGATTCTATAGGTCCCAGCCCGGCAGATACGCGTCGCGCGACGTCTCTAACTAGATGATGGATCGCGCTCGGCTCGTTCTTGGCATATGCCGTGAAGAATTCCATCGACTGTGCAACCTGATAAATTTCCCGGAAGTTCCGCGACATCAACCCATCGTTGTCTTCAAACGGGTTCAACATCACGCACTCCATCCGCTCTACGGCGTCAGGAAATCTCGCGAGGTAGGCTTTGAGGAACTCCTCGATCTGTTCGTCGCTGAAATGCTTACCCATGGTCTCCTCCGCGCAGCAGTACATAGATAGCTAGTCCGGCAATCAGCAGGAGGATTGTAGTCTGCTGAGAGTTGTAAGGGTCGGCGAAGACGCCGAGCTCTGTGAAACCTCATATCGGGGTTCGCTGTTAGAGCAGCCGGCGAGAGCCGCAGCAGCCAGGCAAAGAACGGCAGTTCACATTTCCCCCTCTATTTCGCATGAGGAGCGGGAGCGTGACAGGTATCGCCCGCGCCGACAAAGCCGGGAGGGATATTGGCCATAAATTGGACAGCGAAGGGAGATTGCCAGCAAAGTGCTTGCTGGTACGCCCAAGGGGAATCGAACCCCTGTTACCGCCGTGAAAGTGTTGCGATCTTGACGCTTTGCCAGTTGCGCTCTTCCACTGGTTTCCATATAATTCAACTAGTTAGCAGCCGTCATTCCATTGCGTGTCATTGCGTTACACGGGATGATATTAGACGAATATTAGACGAGTTTGTGGAGGTGGAGATTGCCGAGAACGCTTGAAGAGGCGCAAGTCACAACAAAGGCGGCGCGCCTGAAACTGCCCAAAGGGACTCATTGGCGGGCCATCGACCCCGACATCCACCTTGGGTACCGCCTGGCACCCCGAGGTGGGAGATGGGTGGTTAGGTGGTACGTGGATGGTCGCTATAGACAAGACACGCTAGGCACGGCCGATGACGTAATGGATGCTGACGGCGTTGAATGTCTGTCTTTTTCCCAGGCAACGACAGCGGCCCGATCCTTGGTTGAGATTAGGCGACGAGAAAGCCTCGCGAAAGCGAAAGGTGCGCCGTTGACTGTGCGCTCGGCGGTCGATGCCTACGTTGAGGGCCGTGAGAAAGTCGAGCGCGCCAGGGGTGGCCGGTTCGACACAGGGAACCGCATGCGCAAGCATGTCCTCTCGGATGCCGCCTTGGCCGATAAGGAGATGCATGCGCTCACGGAAGCGGACTTACAGGATTGGCGAGGTCGATTGCCCGATGCGCTCGCTCGCGCCAGTGTGATGCGTGTCAACAATGACCTGAAAGCCGCGCTCAACGCTGCCGCGAGTAAACACGCACGGCATCTTCGGGACCTAAATGCATCCCACATTGGGGTCGTGATCAAGAACGGCTTGGCGGCCGTCGATGCTGTTTCACCGGTCGCCCGAGACAAGGCTATATTGCCAGATGCTGATATCCGCCGGATTGTCGAGGCTTCAGAAGCTGTTGATTGCGAGGACGAGTGGGGCGGGGATTTCGCGCGCCTCGTGCTGGTATTGGCGGCAACCGGGAGTCGATTTTCGCAGGTGATCCGCCTCACCGTTGCGGACGTTCAAACGTCTCAATCTCGCCTGATGATTCCGGTTAGCCACAAAGGCAGGGGTGAGAAGCATACCACGCGTACAGCGGTGCCGGTGGGTGAAGAAGTTTTCAGCGCGTTGCGCCCGGCCGTTGCCGGCCGGCGCGGCGGCGAAATTCTATTGCTTCGACCGCGCTGGAAGCAGTTGACGCCAACCAAATGGACAATGGTCGGCAGAGAGCCGTGGAAAACCCCGAGCGAACTGGCAAGGCCATGGAAGGCTGTCGTTGCCGAGGCTGGTTTGAGCGCAGATGTCCCCCCGTATGCGTTGCGGCATTCCTCTATCGTTAGAGGGTTGCGCTCGGGCTTACCTGTCCGTCTCGTGGCGGCGTTGCACGACACCTCAAGCGCCATGATTGAGAAGCACTACAGCGCCTACATTGTGTCCGCCCTTGACGAATTGGCGGCACGGGCGGTGATTTCGCTTAAGTCCGCCGATGTTACGCCAATTAGGCCGGCGGCGGCCGGCTAGGCGCTAGAGTGCAGACGCGTCGGTCCAGAACGCGTCGATCTCCGCATCCGTCCAGCCGAACGCTTGGCCGAACACCGCCGTGAGGGGGTGAGCCCGCTGGAATTCGGTTGCCCCGGAAAGCAGCATTTCGGCCGGGAACCGGCTTGCCTCGGGGAGGGCATCAACCAGGCTGGCCATTGCGGCCGGGATCTCGCCGGTCTTGACCGCCGCGAGGGCTTCCGCCTCGGTAATGATTTCTCGCACCGCCAATGCTTCGAAGAATTGCCGATCTGAAATCGCCTCAGGCACTGGCGGCGGCGAAGGCAGCGGGACAGCGAACGCTTCGCCGTCGAACAGGAAGCCGGGCACTACCTCGTCGGGCGCCGCAATGAAGCCTAGCGGATGCTCTTCCGCTTCGCACGTCCGATCCGACTGGACGACAACGCCGTTTTCGACCAAGACAAAGTTAGTCATCTGCAAGCCCCTTCATTAGGATTGAGTTATGGCATTCAAGAAACTGCGTATTAGGCTCGGGTTGCTTGCCGGGCCGGATACGATACCGCGCCATGCGAAAGTCGGCCGAGAGACTCACGGCGTTAATGCCGGAACGTTCCTCAACTGCACCGCAAAATCGCCGGTAGAAATTGGAGCGTTTTGCTCGGTTGGTCCGGGCGTGCTCTTTCTGTGCCAGGCCGATCATCCGACCGACACGGCCTCGACCTTCCCCTTTCAGTCCAGGATATTCCGGCAGAAAAAGAACCTGGAATATTTGACGTCCAAGGGTCCGATCACGGTCCGGAATGATGTCTGGATCGGCGCTCGGGCCGTCATCCTGTCCGGCGTGACCATCGGCGACGGCGCCGTCATCGCTGCCGGCAGTGTCGTAACCAAAGACGTGCCGCCGTACACGCTCGTCGGCGGCAATCCTGCCAAGATCATCAAGCGGCGCTTTGCCGACAAGACGATTGCGGGCTTGCTGGAAATCGAATGGTGGAACTGGCCTATCGCAAGGCTGAAAGCCGAGCGCGAAGCGTTTGACTTGCCCGCCGAAGAGTTCGCCCGCCGTTATCATCAGGTGCGCCAGAACTGAACACGGCTATAAACTTCCGTCCCGCCGAAATTGTTCGCGTAGCCGTAACCCGTTGTGCCGCGAGTGCTTTCGACGCGATGCTCCAACCGATACGTTTTCCCTGCGATGATGGGGGCCGCGCCGAAGCTGCGTGTTACACCGTCCGATCCGAAGCCCGACCGTTCTGATGAGCCATAGGCAGCAACTACAGCATCGGTCACGTTGTAGAGTCGCGTCTGCATGAGGCCCACCGCCCAGGATGGGGCAGACCATTCAACCCAGCCCGCCACCGTTGCGGTAAATGTGTTTGAAGAAACCGTGATGAGCCCAAAGGGGTCGCGAACTTCGGTATTCAGGTCGCGTATCTGCCACGAGCCTGCCGTTGCGCCGCCGCCGTTTGTACCTGCAGCCTTCTGATCTTCAATAATGGCCGCCGGAGCAGCAGCCCCTGCTAGAGCATACCTTGCGTCCAGAAGAGAGGTGTAGTTGCCCATGTGGACGATTTCATAGGCGTTCGCACCCACAGACCACCCACCCCACTTGAGCTTGTTGTCCGTGTCTAGACCAAGCAATCCAGCGTAGGTACCCGACCTATGCAGCGTGATGTATGCAGCCTTGGTGGCATCACCGAGGGCCATAATGGAATGACCGGCAGGCGTAGCCGTAGCCATGTTGGTGACACCAGCAGGCATCTGGAACGTTTGCGCGGCCGTGAAGGTGTTCGCCGCCGCCTTGAACAACGCTATGACTTGTTGAACGAAGCCCGTGGTCGCCAACTGCGTCGTGTTGGTGCCGTCTGCCGCCGTAGGGGCCGCTGGCGTGCCGGTAAAGGTCGGGCTGGCAAGATTGGCTTTCAGCGCCCCCAAGGCGGCCACGAAAGCGGTCGTCGCCAGTTGCGTCGTGTTGGTGCCTGGGGCCGCCGTGGCCGCCGTGGGCGTGCCGGTGAGCGCGGGGCTTGCAAGCGGGGCCTTCGCCGCCAAAGCAGCGGTCATTGTCGCCGCGAAGTTGGCGTCATTGCCCAACGCCAGCGCCAATTCCGCGAGGGTATCCAGCGCGGCGGGCGCCGCCCCGACGATGTCCGCGAAATAGGCGCGCGCCCATTGCGTGGTTGCGATGCGCGTCGAGTTATCGCTGCCGCCCGGCGTCGGGGCCGTAGGCGCCCCAGCAAGCGCCGCGTTGAGCAGAGGCGCCTTTTGAACAAGCGTCGACAGGATGGTGGCGACATCGAGGTCGGCGGCCTGCAAAGCAGCGATCAGCCGGCCGACATCATAGGCCAGGTTGTTGGTGCCGTTAGGAAGCGGCCAATTCCGGTTCGGGGTGACGTTATCAACGGGCATAAGTGCTCTCCGATTTCGAGAGCACTATGCGTCGGGAACCCGGTGCATCGTCGGCGCAATGTGCACCGCCGTTGCCTCTAGCCGGCGTCTGTACCGCGCGTCTTGGTGCGCTCTTTGGAGGTCACGAACTTTTCCACCGTTTCCGCCCGGTACAGGATACGGCCCTGTTTCTTGACGTAGCCGGGGCCGGTGCCGAGCACCCGCCAGCGGGCGAGCGTGGCTTTGCTCACCCGAAGGATACCGGCGACGTCATCGCCGGTGAGAAGGGCGTCGCCTGTGACGGCAATGGCTGCGTGGGCCGCGCCGCCCTCTCCAAGAGAAAGCGCGAACGCCTCGGCCTTGGCGGTGAGGTCCGCCACGGCCTTTTCCGCCGCCGCCAGCGCCCGGCGGGCGTCGGTCGCTGCGATCTGGAGGTCGCGGGCGAGATCTGCGGCCGACATCGCGCCCCCGCCTGCTACGCCGCTGACTCGAGGAGAAGGCGGCAGTCGTCTTCGTCCAGCCATTGCCAAAGCGATGCCGCCGGGTTGAGAAGATATTCGGCCTTGACCCTGAAATCTGCCAGGGTGCTCACCGGATAGCCAATTATCGCGCTCTTCACACTGGCCTCTGCTTCCGCGAGTGCCTCGAAATAGGGGACGAAGCTGGCGTCATAGGACTGATCGGTCGGGTCCGCCTTTTCGCACACGCGGTCTATCTCGGCGAAAATCTTGCGGTGCCATTCGATTAGCTCACCCAGGCCGAGGCCGGCGGTGGGGCATGCGGCCACGGCCGACTTGCTGAATCCAGGCAGTTCGATAATCTGAGCGGTAGCCATTTTCGAAGCTCCATCTTCGGTTTTGGTTAGAGCCGGCGATTGCTCTAACAATCGCTGGCTCACCTTGATCGTATAAGCCTCGCTCAATTGCAACATAAATCATCTGATATTATGCCATAGCAATGTTTTTAATTTTTTATTGTTTGCATACCGCAAACTAAATCACAAATCGGCAAAACGATGTTTGCAATTTGCAAACCTATGCCGAATCTCCGTTGTCTCGGGGACGCCCGATAAAGCACAGGGTACCGAAAAGAACTGGCTCGCCTGTCACCGAATGAGCGGCGACAGGCACGACAGGCCCCACCATGAAATAGGGCAAACGGCGCATCGCCTTGGCGTTTCGAAGAGCGCCCGCGACCTCGATACAGGGTTGCGGAATTGCGATGTGCCGGATAGCGGCATCTTCGTCGGAACCGGCTTGGAAATCGATCAATGAGAAATCGCCGCCGAGCGCGAAGCTCGCCGTAAGCGGGTAAGGCTCGCCGAGGATGGTCGGCGCGAGAATAGGCACCTCGCCACCCGGCATATCTGACAAGATCAGCGATTTGAGTTCGTGCATTGTGCCTTAGTCCGACAAGCTTGATTGAATCGTGCCGCGATGCGCGGCGGCCTGCTTTGCGAGCGCGCCCTCTACAGCCGCAGAGATTGCTTTGGCGTCCGCGCCTGGGGCATTAACGGTGAGGGTTACACTAAACGGGGCATTGATCTGTTGCGGCTCATGGACCGTGAGCGGTTCCGCTATCTGTATGCTGGCCGCCTTGACGGTGCCGGCGTCGACTTCGTCCGTCTTGGTAGGCGAGCCCTGCTTAGTCACCTCGCTCAACGGCTTCATGAGGTCGCGGATAGTCGCGGACAGCGAGCCCATATCCGCCGGTTTCTGGCCTGCTACAAAGGGCGCCGAAGGCGCCGGGGGCGTTTCCACCTTCGGCGTCACAAGGGCGCCCACGGCGGCCCCTGCGCGCGTCGCCGGCACGTTCGGCCCCTCGGGAAGCTTGGCGGCGTTGATGTCAATGCCGAGCTTGGTTTTTATGACATCGGGAAGCCAGCCGACGAGGTCGTTGACAGCACCTTTCAGCCAGGCCACCACGTCCGCCCATTTCGATTGGAGGCCGTCCCAAATGGATTGAACCATGGCGACGCCGGCATCGTAGAGCTTGCCCGCGATTCCTTGGATATAGGCCACCGCCGAGGCGAACAGGCCTTTGACATAATCCCAAAAGTCGGCAAACCATTTCGCGATGGCATCCCAATTCTGATA
>NZ_RZOI01001290.1:0-737 GCF_004022645.1 Mesorhizobium sp. M4A.F.Ca.ET.020.02.1.1
GGAACGCGTCCTGCTGGCGCACGATCTCCGACGCGACTTTGAGGATGGTCTTTGCCCGCTGGTCGAGGCTGCGCGTCAGCCAGTTGGCGTTCTGCAGGCATTCGGCCAGGAAATCCTTCTCAACCTGGTTCTTCGCGTGGCCCGAAACTCTGGCGAAATAGACATTGTCGACCAGGACGCGCGGCAGCGTCTCGGCATTGAGCTCGACCGTCCAGCTTCCGTCATTGGCAGCGCGCACCTCGACATCGGCAACGATGGCGTCGCTGGCGCCGCCCGAAAACGCCATTCCGGGCCGCGGATCGAGCGCGCGGATCTCGGCCAGCATATCCAGGAGATCCTCCTCGTCGACCCCGCAAATGCGCTTCAGCGCCTGGAAATCGCGCCGCGCCAGCAGTTCGAGATTGGCGACCAGCGCCTGCATCGCCGGATCGAGCCGGTCGCGCACCGCAAGCTGCAGCGACAGGCATTCGGCAAGGTCGCGGGCAAACAGGCCGGCCGGCTCGAACGTCTGGCAGATGCCGAGCACCTTGGCCACCGCCGCTTCGCTGGTGCCGAGGCGGGCCGCGATCTCGGCCATGTCGGCGCTTAGATAGCCGGCCTCATCGAGACCGTCGCCAAGCTCGCCGGCGATCAGCCGCGCCGCCGGATCGGCAAAGGCGAGCGCGATCTGTTCGCCGACATGCTCACGCAACGTAATCGCCGTGGCAGCCATGTCACCGACATCGAAACCTTCGGAC
>NZ_RZOI01001291.1:0-732 GCF_004022645.1 Mesorhizobium sp. M4A.F.Ca.ET.020.02.1.1
AGGCACGCCAGATCAAGGGCCATCCCGGGCTGTTGCGGGTGGTGATCGCCCTGCTGCGGCGCACAGACTGGATCCTGTTTACGCTTTTCCTGTTTGCCGCGCTCAGCCTGCTGCGCGCCGTCACCTGGCCAAGCCGCACCCATCTCATCCAGGTCGCGCTCCTGCTCGCGCTGGCGTGGCTGTTCGCGACGGTGCTGTCGCGCATCATCCGCAACCGCCTCGTCGCGCGCACGCTGGGCTGGCTGGCCTGGATCTATGCGGCCCTTGTCATCCTGCACATCAGCGATGACGCGGCCACCGTCCTCGACAGCCTCGCGATCCCGCTTGGCGCGGTCCGGCTTTCGGCGCTCATGGTGCTGAAGGCGGCGCTGCTCCTGGTCGCGACGGTCTGGCTGGCGGTGGTCGTCGGCAATTACATCGACGAGCGCGTCCGCCTCTCCGAGGAACTGACGCCGTCGATCCGCGTCCTCGTCGGCAAGGTGGCCAAGATCGGCCTCGTGCTGGTGGCCGGCGCCGTCGCGCTTTCCGCCGTCGGCCTCGACCTGACGGCGCTGACGGTGTTTTCCGGCGCCGTCGGCGTCGGCCTCGCCTTCGGCCTGCAGAAGGTCGTCTCCAACTTCGTCTCCGGCGTGATCATCCTGCTCGACAAGTCGATCAAGCCTGGCGACACGATCTCGCTCGAAGGCACGTTCGGCTGGATCCGCGAATTGCGGGCGCGCTTCGTCTCGGTGG
>NZ_RZOI01001292.1:0-728 GCF_004022645.1 Mesorhizobium sp. M4A.F.Ca.ET.020.02.1.1
TCTCGGCGCTGATCGGCAAGGAGGCTCCGCGGGGGACGCTGGCCAAGGTGCCGATGCTGCGCGGGCGGGTGATGGCACTGAACGGCGTCGACGTCGGCAAGGTGAGCGTGCCGGCGGAGGGCGCGTGGGTGCTGCGCGGCGACCGCGGCCTGACCTATGATGCGAAGATGCCTGCCAACGCGACGCTGACGCAAGGAACCTGGTGGCCGGAGGACTATGCCGGCGAGCCGCTGGTGTCGTTCTCGGCCGAGGAGGGACGGCAGATCGGGCTGAAGCTCGGCGACACCGTCACCGTCAATGTGCTGGGACGCAACGTGACGGCCAGGATCGCCAATTTCCGCCAGGTCGAATGGGAGACGATGGGCATCAACTTCGTCATGGTGTTTTCGCCCAACACCTTCGCCGGCGCGCCGCATGGCTGGCTGGCGACGCTGACCGACAAGGACGCCACCATCGCCGACGATGCCCGGCTGCTCAACGCGGTGACGCGTGCGTTCCCTTCGGTGACGACGGTCCGGGTCAAGGACGCGCTCGATATCGTCAACCGGCTGGTGGGCCAGCTCGGCACGGCGATCCGCGCCGCCGCCGGCGTGGCGCTGATCGCTTCTGTGCTGGTGCTTGCCGGCGCGCTCGCCGCCGGCAACCGGGCGCGCATCCATGACGCGGTGGTGCTGAAGACGCTGGGTGCGACGCGCAGGACGCTGATCACAGCCTTCTCGCTGGAGTAT
>NZ_RZOI01001293.1:0-726 GCF_004022645.1 Mesorhizobium sp. M4A.F.Ca.ET.020.02.1.1
CAAGGGGGGAGATCGGCCGGCACCGCCGCTTTCGCCAATCCCAAAATTCCGCCCGTTATTTCGCCACCGCCCCTTGGCATTGGCTCGCGCCATGCCATCATCCCGCCATCGGCCATGGGGGCCGATTCTTTTCGGGGGACTGCCATGACTTTCTTCCCCGCCCGCCGCATCGCTGCGGCGTTCTTCATCGCCACGCTGGCCGCGCCGGCCGCTCATGCCGGCGACGTCACTTTCGAGATCAGGAACGGCCATCCAAATGCCATGCGGCTCGAGCTCTACAGCCAGGACCGCGACTATGTCTGGCCGGGCAATGGCAAGGATTTCTACCTCGACGACGGCGAGACCAAGGAACTGCCGATCTCCTGCGATGAGGGCGAATCGATCTGCTACGGCGCATGGGTCGACGGCGACGAGGGCACCTATTGGGGCGTCGGCCCCGGCAACAAGGAAAAATGCGAAGACTGCTGCTACACCTGCAGCGGCGGCGAGACCGAGGAAATCAACCTGGTGGAGTGAGCGATAATCTCCCCCCTCGTGGGGGAGATGTCGCCGAAGGCGACAGAGGGGGTCGCTTCGCGTAAAACGCAAGCGCCCCTTCCTGCGAGAGCCAAGGTCGGCGCTTCACGCGCAACGACCCCCTCTGGCCGCTTCGCGGCCATCTCCCCCTCAAGGGGGGAGACTTGGCGTTCCAGCCAACTTGACGCCCTTCCCACCCTCGCCCTAGCC
>NZ_RZOI01001294.1:0-725 GCF_004022645.1 Mesorhizobium sp. M4A.F.Ca.ET.020.02.1.1
TCCTGGAACTGTCTGGCGTGGCCAAGCACTACGGCCCGGTGGCGGCGCTGGCCGGCGTTGACCTCAGCGTCGAGAGCGGCAGCCGCACGGCGATCGTCGGGCCATCCGGATGCGGCAAGACCACCTTGCTCAGGCTGATCGCCGGCTTCGAGGCGCCGGACCGGGGCAAGATCGTGCTCGATGGCGAGGTGCTGGCCAATGGCGGCGCTGCCGTGCCGGCGCACCGGCGCGGCATCGGCGTGGTCGCGCAGGACGGGGCGTTGTTCCCGCATCTCACCATCGCCGACAATATCGGCTTCGGCCTGGCGCGAAACGCCGAGAAGCGTGCCGAGCACATCGTCGAGCTCGCCTATATCGTCGGGCTCGACAAGGCGATCCTGAAGCGCCGCCCGCACGAGCTCTCCGGCGGCCAGCAGCAGCGCGTGGCGCTCGCCCGCGCCATGGCCATGAAGCCGCGCCTGATGCTGCTTGACGAGCCGTTCTCGGCCCTCGATACCGGCTTGCGCGCCTCCATGCGCAAGGCAGTGGCCGAGTTGCTGGAAGCCGCCGGGATCACCACCATCCTCGTCACCCACGACCAGGCCGAGGCGCTGTCCTTCGCCAGCCAGGTCGCGGTGATGCGCGACGGGCTTTTCTCGCAGGTCGGCACGCCGCGCGAACTCTATTTCCGGCCGAAGGACAGGATGGTCGCAGAGTTCCTTGGCGATGCCATCATTCTGCCGGCG
>NZ_RZOI01001295.1:0-714 GCF_004022645.1 Mesorhizobium sp. M4A.F.Ca.ET.020.02.1.1
TGATGAAGCTGGCGGTCAGGTCACCGCGCAGCCTGAGATGTTCGATGAGCGCGGCATGCTCCTCCGCACGCGTGCCTTCGATCAGTGTCACCGAGGCCTTCGCGCAGGCATCGCGCATCACGCGGTCGGCTCTTGCGGCGCCCATCAGCGCCAGCACCAGCGGCGAACCTTTCAGCGTTTCGCCGAGCTTGACCAGGAGCATGTGCCGGCAGTCGGCGGGCAAGCGGCGGTCGGCTACCAGTGCCTCGCGCACCAGCGGCAGATGGCCGTGGCGCTCCGCCATGCGGCGGAAGCTTAGCGTGGCGATGTCGGCGCCGCTGTTGGCGAGCAGCACCGCGCAGGCCTCCGGCTCGCCGATTTCGGCGATCGCCGCCGCCAGCGCCATCGAGACGACAGGCCGGTCGGCGATCAGCTTCTGCGTCGCCTTCTGGCCGCCGGCGACCCGATCGATCAAATCGGCATCGGTAAGCAGCGGCGAACGCGCCAGCACCATCGCGGCCACTTCCGGCTGGTCGGAAGCCAGCGCGCTGATGATCTGTATCGGCGCGTGATGGCTCATCGACAGCGCCTCGGCCAGCGCCAGCCGCACTTTCGACGAGGCATCATCGAGCAGCAGCGTCAGCGCGGCTTCCGCGGCGCAGCGGTCCTCGAAAGGCAGGTCGGAATTGATATAGGCGCGAGCCAGCGCGCTGACGCTGCTGCTCGATGATGCCT
>NZ_RZOI01001296.1:0-713 GCF_004022645.1 Mesorhizobium sp. M4A.F.Ca.ET.020.02.1.1
ACCCTACCGCGCCAAGCGCGAATTCTCCCGCACGCCGGAACCCGCGGGCGGGAGAATTCGCGCTTGGCGCGGTAGGGTTTGAGTTTGGAGGGAGGCGGCATCGGTCAGGCGCCAAGGCGCAGAGCGGACAATGGCAAAGGCCGCGTTCCTTCGCGCCCCCCTCTGTCCTGCCGGACATCTCCCCCACTTGGGGGGAGATTGGCAGTTCGAGCGCCGGTGCTCCCCTTGTAACGTCGGCGATTGGCGAAAGCGGCAACTGCATCTGATCTCCCCCCTTGAGGGGGAGATGGCCGGCAGGCCAGAGGGGGGTGCTGTCCCGCCAGCCTTGCCATGATCATCCGTGAAAACTCAATCGTCGGCGGCCGGCGTGAGCTCGAGCTCAGCCGGGGTCAGCCCTTGCCTGAGCTGGCTCAGCCGGAACTCGTCGACCCAATAGGCCTCGCCGTCGACCAGCACGCGCGCGCTGTATGTGCCGCCGGAGAAGCTCTGCGCGGTGACATAGACCTTGTGGCGCTCGAGCGCCTTCTTCACCGCGGCGCGGCGGGAATTTTCTCTGGCGGCGGAACTGGCCATGGCCTCACTCGAAACACGCTGCCGCAGGGATAGCGGCAGCCCCAAGGATGGCGGAGAGCGGCGGGGGAGTCAATTTGGGGAATGCCTCCCCTCTCCCGCCAGCGGAGCCCCTAATAATCCATACCGCCCCCGGGCGGCAT
>NZ_RZOI01001297.1:0-712 GCF_004022645.1 Mesorhizobium sp. M4A.F.Ca.ET.020.02.1.1
AACCATGGCAATTCCGGCGGCCCGCTGGTCGATGTCGGCGGCAATGTCGTCGGCATCAACACCGCCATCTTTTCGCCTAATGGCGGCAGCGTCGGCGTCGGCTTCGCCATTCCGTCCGACCAGGCGCAAAAGGTGATCGCCAAGCTGATGAAGGGCGGCGACATCGAGTACGGCTATCTCGGCGTGCAGATCCAGCCGGTGACGCAGGACGTGGCAAGTGCCATGGGGCTCGACCACCCCGGCGGCGCGCTTGTCGCCGCGGTCACCGAAGGGTCGCCCGCGGCCAAGGCCGGCATTGCGACCGGCGATGTCATTACCGGCTTCGCCGGCCAGGAGATCAAGGATCCCAAGGATCTGTCGCGCGCCGTCGCCGAGGTCTCGCCTGGCGCCAGGGAAACGCTCGACGTCTGGCGCAACGGCAAGATCGTGCAGATCTCCGCTGATGTCGGCCGCAACTCGGAAGACGTTAAGACCGCGTCCGATGGCGAGGGCGGCAAGCCGTCGGCCGGGCAGGCCCTGCGCGTCCCGTCGCTCGGCCTTGGCCTCACCGACATCACGCCCGATGTCCGCGAGGAGTTGAACCTGGCCGACAATCAGCGCGGCGCCTTGGTCGAGCGCGTCAATCCGGACAAGGCGGCTTCGGCGGCCGGCCTCGAGCCGGGCGATGTCATCGTCGCCGTCGACCGGACCCCGGTGAAGAGCGCCAGGCAGG
>NZ_RZOI01001298.1:0-710 GCF_004022645.1 Mesorhizobium sp. M4A.F.Ca.ET.020.02.1.1
AGCTGGACCAGGATTACCGGCAGACCATGTGGTAGCCTCGGGCACGATTCGCCCGGACAGTTCCCGCTTGCTCAACATCTTTGCCATTTCCGGCAGCCTGCGCGCCGCCTCGACCAATTCGGCGCTGCTCGCGGCGCTGGCTCAAAACGCGCCGGCCGGCTCCCGCGTGACCCTCTATGACGGACTTGGCCGGCTGCCGATCTTCAACCCGGACGACGAGGGCGAGCGCACGCCACCGGAAGCGGCAGCGCTGATCGAGGCCGTCACGGCGGCCGACGGCGTCATCGTCTCCTGTCCGGAATATGCCCATGGCGTGCCGGGCGGTCTGAAGAACGCGCTCGACTGGCTGGTGTCGCGCGACGCCGCCGTCGCCAAGCCGGCTATGTTCGTGCATGCCTCGCCGCGCTCGCTCTATGCGCGCGCCGCCCTGGCCGAGATCATGCGGACGATGTCGTTCGCGCTCCGTGAAGAAGCGGCGCTGGAAATCGCGCTGCTGGGCAAGAAGCCGCCGGAGATGGAGGCGATCCTGGCGGAGCCTGCGAACCGGCTGGCGATGAACGAGGCGCTCTCGGCCTTCGCCGGCTTCATCCGCTCGCGATGACACCGGCCGGGCCCATCGCTCAATACGTCTTGGCGCCGTTCACCATCAGCCAGACCACATAGAGCGAGGTGGTGCCGGCGATGTAGAGGCGGTTGGGCCTGGGGGCGCC
>NZ_RZOI01001299.1:0-709 GCF_004022645.1 Mesorhizobium sp. M4A.F.Ca.ET.020.02.1.1
GTCGTGCTTGCGCGCCACGGCCGCAATCTCCTCGCGCCGCCCGGCTCGACGGTCGCCACCGAGGCCATTGGCCACCATACGCTGGTGCCGCTCGCGCGCTATCTCGGCTTCAACCTCGAAGGCCTGCCGATCGACGGCAACGGCCTCATCCCGGAAGCGCTCGACGAGGCCTGCCGCCTTTCCGACATCCGCGCCGTCTTCGTGCAGCCCTCGGTCATCAACCCGACGGCGACGCTGATGGACGCCAGGCGGCGCGAGGAGATTGCGGCCGTGGCGCGCAAGCACGACATCGCCATCATCGAGAACGACGTGCTGGGGCCGCTGGTCGAGGACCGGCCGCCGCCGGTAGCCGCCTTTGCGCCCGAGCGCACGCTCTATGTCACCTCCTTCACCAAGATCACCGTGCCCGGGCTGCGGATCGGCTACCTGGCCGCGCCAGACCGCTATGTCGCGGCGGTGGCCAATCGCCACCTCGTCTCGAACTGGATGGCGACGCCGATGGTGGCCGAGATCGCCACGCGCTGGGTCACCGACGGGACGGCGATGGAGCTCGTCCGCTGGCAGCGCTCGGCGCTCAGGCGGCGCCAGGACATCGCTTCGCAAGTGCTGGCCGGCATCGACTACCGCGTCCAGCGCGACGGGCTGCATCTGTGGCTCGAGCTTCCCGGCGACCGCGCCGAGGAGAGCTTTGTCTCGCAGGACCGCCTGC